>NZ_LSIX01000619.1:0-26673 GCF_001556475.1 Methylobacterium sp. CCH5-D2
GCGTGGTGCTGGGGCCCGAGGATCTCGCCCCGCGCTGGCGCGGGCGCACGCCCGTGCTCTGCGTGTCGAGCCGCGGGCCCTTCGACGAGGCCGCCACCCTGATGCTGAGCCAGACCCTCGGCCGCCACGGCCTCGACGCGCAGGTGATGGCGATGAGCGAGATCCGCGAGGGCAGGCGCCCGGAGCGGGTCGAGGAGATCGCGATGATCTGCTTCTCCTACCTCGAACCGGTCAGCCTCTCGCAGATCCGCTTCACCGTGCGGCAGGCACGGGCCGCGGTGCCGGGCGTGCGCGTCCTCGTCGGCTTCTGGCGCGAGCGCGACCCGGCGGGCCTGGAGCGCCTGCGCCGGGCGACCTCGGCGGACGACCTCGTCACCTCGCTCAACGAGGCGCTGGCGGCCGTGGTGGCGGCCTCGCGGGCCCCGGACGGTGCCGCCGAGCGCCCGACCCGGGGTCCGGACGGGATCGGGCGCCCGGGCGTCCCGGCGGACGGGACGTTCCGCCCCCCGGTCCCCGCCTGACCGAGCCGGCCCGTCCGGCCCCCGGATCCGCGACCGGCCTCGCGACCGGCCTCGCGACCGGGTCCGCGACGCCCGGCGCGGATCGTCTGCAGGATCGGCTCGACAGACCGATCGGAGTTTCCCTACGGTGCCGCCGGGTGCGGCGCCCGAGCGCGGCCTTTCCTCCACGACCAAGGCGCCGCCGAGATGCCCGACACGCCAGAGACGCCGCCGGTCGGCCCAGGGGCCCGCGTCGACGAGGGACGCCCGAGCGACGTTGAGGATCCGCACGGCGACATCTTCTTCGCCGCCGTCGAGACCACGCGGATGCCGATGATCGTCACGGACCCGCGCCAGCCCGACAACCCGATCATCTTCGCCAACCGCGCCTTTCTGGCGATGACGGGCTACGCGCCGGAGGAGCTCGTCGGCCGCAACTGCCGCTTCCTGCAGGGCCCCGAGACCGACCGCGAGACGATCGCCGAGGTGCGCCAGGCGATCGCCGAGCGGCGCGAATTCGCCACCGAGATCCTGAACTACCGCAAGAACGGCTCGACCTTCTGGAACGCCCTCTTCGTGAGCCCGGTCTACAACGCGGCCGGCGAGCTGGTCTATTTTTTCGGCTCGCAGCTCGACGTCTCGCGCCGCCGCGACGCCGAGGATGCCCTGGGCCAGGCCCAGAAGATGGAGGCGCTGGGCCAGCTCACCGGCGGCATCGCCCACGATTTCAACAACCTGCTGCAGGTCATCGTCGGCTACGTGGACATCCTGGCCTCGGGGCTCGCCGATCCGGGTGCCGACACGGGGCGGCTCACCCGCGCGACCGAGAACATCCGGCAGGCGGCCGAGCGCGCCACCACCCTGACGCAGCAGCTCCTCGCCTTCGCCCGCAGGCAGCGCCTCGACGGGCGCGCGGTCAACCTCAACACCCTCATCGCGGGCATGGACGAGATGGCCGCCCGCTCGCTCGGCGAGGCGGTGCGGATCGAGCTGGCGCTGGCGCCCGACCTCTGGAACTGCCGGGTCGATCCGACCCAGGCCGAGGTCGCGCTGCTCAACGTCCTGATCAACGCCCGCGACGCGATGGAAGCGGGCGGCACGGTGCGCATCGCCACCGAGAACCGCACGGTCGAGGCGGGCGACGAGGGCGCGTTCGGCGCCCTCCGGGCGGGGCGCTACGTCGGCGTGTCGGTCACCGACACGGGCTCGGGCATCGCGCCGAACCTGCTCGGCCGGGTGATGGACCCGTTCTTCACCACGAAGGAGGAGGGCAAGGGCACGGGCCTCGGCCTCTCGATGGTCTACGGCTTCGCCAAGCAGTCCGGCGGCGCGGCCCAGATCGAGTCGGCGCTGGGGCAGGGCACCACCGTGCGGCTGTTCTTCCCCGCCACCGACAGCGCGGTGCGCGACGCGCGCGCGGCCACCGCCCGGGCGGTCGAGCGGCAGGGCACCGAGACCATCCTGATCGTGGACGACCGCGAGGACGTGGCGGAACTCGCCCGCACCATCCTGCGCGACTTCGGCTACACCACCCTGATGGCGGCCAACGGCCGGCAGGCCCTGGAGATCCTCGAGGGCGGCGAGCGGATCGACCTGCTGTTCTCGGACCTGATCATGCCGGGCGGCATGAACGGCGTCGCGCTGGCCCGCGAGGCGCGACGTCGTCAGCCGCGGCTCAAGGTCTTGCTGACAACGGGCTACGCCGAGGCGAGCCTGGAGCGAACCGACATCGGCGGATCCGAGTTCGACCTCTTGAACAAGCCCTACCGGCGCACCGACCTGATCCGACGGGTGCGCGCGATCCTCGACGGGCCGACCGGCGTCGGCTGAGGGGCGGGCGGAGACGGGAGTTCGAACATGTCCCAGGGCGACAAGTCGAAATACACCGACAAGCAGATCCGCAAGGCCGAGCACATAGCCGAATCCTACGAACGGCGCGGCGTGCCGGAGGCCGAGGCCGAGTCCCGCGCCTGGGCGACCGTCAACAAGGACGACGGCGGCGGCAAGAAGCCCGGCGGCTCCGGGCGTGGCAAGAACACCGGCCACCCGGCGGCACACAAGGGCGGGCAGGCGGGCGGCGAGGCTTCGGCCCGGCGCAGCGCTGAGGCGCGCTCCGCCTCGGCCAGGAAGGCCGCCGAGACCCGCAAGGCGCGGGGCCATTAGGGCGGGCCTGTCCTGGAGGCCTCGCGCCTCGGCGCGGGCCGGGATGGCCGACCGGAGGCCTCACGGGCGCTCGACCGCGTGCCGTTCCCCGACCGCGCGGACGGGGCGGCCGAAATATCGCGCGCCCTGCCCCGGTTCTGCCGCAACCGGAAGACCTGCGTGCAGATGACGGCCACGGCGATCGTCATGGAGAGTACGCCCAGCCCCGTCCCGATGCGAACGCCGGAGAAATGGGTGAGGTAGGCTCCGAACGAACCGATCTGTATCGCGACGGCCGCGCCGACCGACCAGCGGCGCGTATGGGCGATCGCCAGCGCGTAGGAGAGGGTATCGGCCATGAAGAAGTATCGGTCTCCCATCTTGGGGAGTACGAACGGAATCAGCGTCACGCTGGCCAGCGCCACCAGCAGGAGATCGCTTCCCCTGTCCCTGCGCACGAAGCCCAGGCCGGCGATCAGCAGGCCGACGACCAAGCCTGCAAGGATTCCCAGCACCATGCCTGCAGGCTGGGGAACGAGACGCAGGTACTGCACGAACGTCCAGGGATTTGGTGCGTTCATCGAGAGCCACGGGTAGGCGTGGGACTGCTCGACATAGATCATCGCCAGGTCGAGGGCCGGGCGCCCGGCTATCCAGGCAGGCAGCATCATGAGTGCATACATGATCGGAGGTATGATCAGGATTCCGATCGGCGCCTTCCGTGAGATGACCAAGTAAAGTAGGAATGGTCCAAGGAAGATCGCCTGCAATTTTATGGAAATGGCGATGCCGAATGCGGCCATGCAGGTGAGCAGATCCTCGCGCTCGGCTCGGGCGATCGCGATGAGGATGAAGCCCGTGTAGTAGGACTCGATCTGTCCCCACGCGGCGGCATTCAGGACGACGCTCGGAAGCAGAAGATATGCGATCGCGCCGCAGATCGCGATGTCTCGGCGGACGTAGCACGAGAGCAGGTAGTACAGCGAGGCTGCGCAGAAGACGGCTCCTGAGATGGAGACGATCTTGATGACGGTCAGGTCGTCAGCGAGCGGGCCAGCATGGCTTCCGAGGAACAAGAGATAGAGATAGGGAGGCGTATAGTTTCCCGCGTTGTTGGCTTCGAGCACGAGTACCGGAAGATTGATCGAGAGCGTCTGAGCGATTCCGTGATCGTGAATATGCCTCAGCCACGGCAGAAACCACCAGTGGACGTCCGCGGACTCGACCTGCAGGAGGCTCCTGTAGAGCACGATGATCGTCGTTATGGCAGCCAGCAGGATTGCGATGCGGTAATGCGGTCTCAAACGCTGGGGCGTCATTGCGGCGGAATGCATAACGGAGTCTCCCAAGCGTTCGGCGACGGGGATCGCCGGCATCATCGGCTGCAGTTTTGGCGGCTCAGCGATCGGCCTGATATCAAGTAATGACCATACCATAGGGTCGAATAGAAGCGCGGCGGGTCGAGCTCGATTCCGGCATCTCGCAGAAATCCTATCGTCGATTTCGGGTCGCGCGGATTGGCCCATTCCCTGGCGAGCAGAAGATCATGGAATTGATTGGCCCAGGCTTGCCAGCGACGCCCGGCGTCGATATCGAGAATGACGATGCGTGAGCCACCGCGCATTTTCGCGACGATGCGTCCGAGGAAGGCGGCCTGTTCCTGCCTCGGAACATGATGCAGGACATCGATCATGGTCACGACATCGAAATCGCTCAGATCCGGGACATAGTCGGCCCCGCGAAGCGATACGGAGATGGACGGCTCGAGCTTGGAGAACTGCTGTCCTGCCGCGATCGCCTCGGCCGAGACGTCGTACCCTTGGGCGCGGATCGCGGATCTGAGCCGCCGGATCAAGTACAGGAACGAGCCGGATCCGCAGCCGATGTCGTAGACCCGCGCCTCTGACGGAATGTGATCGAGCACCGCGTGCAGCGGACACACATACGGCTGGTAGTGCGTCTTCACCGCACTCATCCCGCGCATAGGACGCGCAGGGCTCTTCATCTCGTGAATCCGCGTCTCCCGCCGCAGAGATAGGGCATGATTCATTGCAGAGACCTTTCCTGCGGTGGCTGAAGTGAAGGGGTTTTGCAGTTTTGCTGCAGTTATTCTTCCATGGTGCGTCGTGGAGGCAGCCTCTCTTGCGAGCTAGGCCGAATCTCATCAGGGGTATGCTTCGGCGCGCGGACGGAGCTCGGGATCCGCGGAGGTTCGCTCGATGCCGCCGCGAGGGCTCGGTCGCCGCGCCGTCTCGAGCCTGGTCGGCGGCAGCGCACCACGGACGCCGCGCGGCGGAGGGGCGCCGGGCAGGCCCGCAGCTTCCCGGTCCGGCGATCCCGGGTCCCGGGCCCGGCACGCGCTGAGCCGATGCCGCGCATCCGTGCCGCGGTACGGCCGTCCAGGCTCGTTTGCGGCAGGCCCTGTCACGATTGCGCGCAGGACCCGGCTCCCCTCGACCCAGAATTGCGATAAGTAGCGGCACCGACAAGCCCGACGGCGCGCGCGGGCGCCGCCACGAGGATGCGAGATCAGCAGGCGATGACCGGCCCAACCACACAGTCCACCCCATCGTCCGACAGCCCGGCGGCGCATTCCGGTCCGGTGCGGCCGGCCTCGCAGCTCGTGACGATCTTCGGCGGCTCGGGCTTCGTCGGGCGGCACGTGGTCCGGGCGCTGGCCAAGCGCGGCTACCGCATCCGCGTGGCGGTGCGCCGGCCCGACCTCGCCCTGTTCCTGCAACCCCTCGGCAAGGTCGGCCAGATCGTCGCCGTCCAGGCGAACCTGCGCTACCCCGACTCGGTCGCCCGCGCGGTCGCAGGCTCCGACGTGGTGATCAACCTCGTGGGCATCCTGCAGGAGAGCGGGGCTCAGAGCTTCCACCGCCTGCAGGCCGAGGGGCCGGGCCTGATCGCCCGCGCCGCCGCCGCCGAGGGCGCCCGGATGATCCACGTCTCGGCGATCGGTGCCGAGGCGGGCGCCGACACGGCCTATGCCCGCACGAAGGCCGAGGGCGAAGCGGCCGTGTTCCGGGCGGTGCCCGACGCGGTCGTGTTTCGCCCCTCGCTGGTGTTCGGCCCCGGCGACAGCTTCTTCAACCGCTTCGCGGGTCTCGCCCGCGCCCTGCCGGTGCTGCCGCTCGCGGGCGCCGGCAGCCGGTTCCAGCCGGTCTTCGTGGGCGACGTCGCCGAGGCGATCGCCCGGGCGGTCGACGGCCGGGTCCCGGCGGGCAAGGTGTACGAGCTCGGCGGCCCCGAGGTCGCGACGCTGGAGCATCTCGTGCGCTACATGCTGGACGTGATCCGCCGCAAGCGCCTGGTGATCGACCTGCCGCTGCCGCTCGCCCGGCTCCAGGCGGGCTTCCTCGAGATCGCCGACACCCTGACTCTCGGCCTGCTGCCCGCCGACCTGAAGCTCACCCGCGACCAAGTCATGCAACTCCAGCACGACAACGTGGTCTCCGAGGCGGCAAAGGCCGAGGGGCGCACCATCGAGGCGCTCGGCATCCAGCCGACCGCCGCCGAGGCCGTGGTGCCGGGCTACCTCTGGACCTTCCGCAAAGCCGGGCAGTTCTCGACCGGCCGCGGCTCCGAGGCGCTCGCCGAGGTGCCTGATCTCCTCACCAACAAGCCGCTCGATCCGGGCTCGCAGCACCGGCCCGAGCGCGCCTCCGGCCCGGCGCTCGCCGCCGATCCCGGCGGCGCACCCGGCAACAAGGGCGCCCGCTGGGGCTCCAGGCGCTAGGCCCGCGATCCGCGCGCCTCACGCCTCACCCGGCATCCCTCGCCGTGCCGGTCTGTGGGGATATGCGGGACGCACGGTCGAAGTGCGAGGCCAGCGCGGCGACCGTGCCCCGGAAACGGGAGGAGGCGTGTGCGGATCAGCGCAGGCGCGGCGTCGGCGCCGGGGCGGGAAGCCGCCGGGCGAGGCGCTTGTGGACGTGCACCATCAGGGCGATGCCGAAGAGCGGCGTCACGAGGTTGAGGACCGGCACCACCATCATCCCGGCGAGCAGGCAGCCCGCCGCGAGCGTGGTCGTGGCGTAGTCCCGCCGCATCGCCGCCGCCTCCGGCAACGGCCGGAAGCGGGCGGCGGCCATCTCGAAATACTCGCGCGAGAGCAGGTAGGCGTTCGCCGCGAAGAAGGCCGCGATGCCCACCACCGGCACGAAGAAGATGATCAGCGCGCCGACGTTGACGATGAGCGTCAGCCCCGCGAAGCGCGCCGCGTAGAGCATCGCGATCCCAAAGGGCAGGGCCCGGCCCGGCGGCTCGTCGGGGAAGTCGGTGCGCTCGACGATCTCGGCCGCGTCGTCGAGGAAGAAGCCCGCCACCAGGATCGAGACCGCGGGCATCACGTAGGCGAGCGCCACGAAGAGCCCGAACCCGGCCAGGAAATAGGCCAGCGTGTCGAGGAGCGGGTACTGCTCCGAGATGTGGTGGCTCGCCTGGAACCACTGGATCAACCGCGTCAGCCCGAACCAGACCAGGACGAGGAGGCCGAGCGTCAGCCCGAGCGACTTCCATAGGATCGCCCGCAGCGGCGGCGACAGGGTCTGGCGGAGTGCCGCGAGGGCGGACTGGATCAGCATGCCGGGTTCGACTCGTCCGCGCCGCAGCCTCGGCGCCCGGCAGGTGTGGGGCGCCGACGAGCCAGCCGCAAGGCTTCACCCCCGGGCCCCGGGCACCAGATGAGCCCTCGTCCGAGTCCGACAGGCAACACCGCATGAGCCCCACCGGCACGCCGGCCCACGCCCATCACCGTCCGAGCCTCGCGCCCCGCCTCGCACCGCTGCCCGACGATCCGGCGGTGATCGTGGTCGGCGCGGGTGCCGCCGGCATCGCGGCGGCCCGGGCGCTCGCGGCGCGCGGGATCGCGGTCGCGGTGCTGGAGGCGCGCGACCGTGTCGGGGGACGCGCCTTCACCACCACCTTGCGCGGTCATGCCGTCGATCTCGGCGCGCACTGGCTCCATGCCGGGCCGATCAACCCGCTGGTCCGGCTCGGCCACGCCCGCGGCGAGCCGCTCCGGCGCGCGCCGCAGGACGGGCATGCCTGGGTCTCGGGCCGGCCCGGCCGGCCGGCCGAGAGGCAGGCCTCCGCCCGCGCCTTCGACCGGGCCGACCGGGCCATGACGCGGGGCGCCGCCGGGGAAGGGCCCGACCGCGCGGCCTCGACCGCGCTGCCGCCCGCTCTCGGCCCCTGGGGCGCCCGGGTGGCGCAGGTGCACGGGCTGGTCTCGGGCCGGCCGCTCACCGAGGTCTCGCTGCACGATTTCCCGAGCCTGGAGTACGGCGACAACTTCTTCCTCGCCGGCGGCTACGGCGCCTATCTGGCCCGGCTGGCGCAGGGCCTGCCGATCGCCCTCGGGCGGCCGGTCACCGGCATCGACTGGACGGGGGCGGGCGTGACGGTGACGACGCCGCAGGGGCCGCTACGAGCCCGCGCGGTCGTCGTCACGGTGCCCGTCATGGTGCTGTGGGAGAGCCTGCGCTTCACGCCGGCCCTGCCGGGGCCGGTGCGCGCCGCGATCGACGGGTTCAGCCGCGGCATCTACGAGCACGCGGTGCTGCACTGGCCCTCGAGCCCGTTCCGGGGCGCCGACCGGCTCGTCGCGATGGCGGGCGGGCGACAGGTGCCCTCGGGGCTCCTCGCCCGGATCGACGGCACGCCGTTCCACTTCTACGAACTCGACATCCGCGACGCCGCCGCGATCGACGCCGTCGACGGCGATGCCGACCGGGCGCGCCGCCACGTCCGCGCGGTGATGGCCGAGCATTTCGGGGCGCGAGCCCTCCGCGACCTCACGATCCCGGCGGTCAGCGCGTGGCGGCACGATCCCTGGTCGCGCGGCTCCTGGGCGGTGGTGCCGCCGGGGCATGCGGGGGCCAGACAGGCGCTGCAGGCGCCGGTGGGTGACCGGATCTGGTTCGCGGGCGAGGCGCTCTCGCGCCTGCAATGGGGCACGGCGGGTGGCGCCTACGAGGAAGGGACCCGCGCCGCCGAGGCGGTGGCGGCGCGGCTGAGCAACGGGGCGGCGTGAGGCGCGCGCCCTAAGCCCTCAGAGCATGCTCGGCAGCACGCGGTCCGGCGGGCGGTGGCCGTCCATGAAGGTCTTGATGTTGATGATGACCTTCTCGCCCATGTCCATGCGGCTCTCGTGGGTGGCCGAGCCCATGTGGGGCAGCAGCACCACCTTGCCGGTCCGGGCGAGCTTGACGAGGCGCGGGCTCACCGCGGGCTCCTGCTCGAACACGTCCAGGCCGGCCCCCGAGACGTCGCCTGCCTCGATGAGACGGGCCAGCGCGTTCTCGTCGATCACCTCGCCGCGGGCGGTGTTCACCACGATCGCCTCGCGCTTCAGGAGCTTGAGGCGGCGGGCCGAGAGCAGGTGGTAGGTGGCCGGCGTGTGCGGGCAGTTCACCGAGACGATATCGACCCGCGCCAGCATCTGGTCGAGGGATTCCCAATAGGTCGCGTCGAGCGCGCTCTCGATCGCGGCCGGGACGCGGCGGCGGTTGTGGTAGTGGATCTGCAGGCCGAAGGCGCGGGCGCGGCGGGCGAGCGCCTGGCCGATCCGGCCCATCCCGACGATACCGAGACGCTTGCCTGTAATGCGGCGACCGAGCATCCAGGTCGGCGACCAGCCGGTGTTCCACTCGTCGTCCGGGATGATGCGCGCGCCCTCCGTCACGCGGCGGGCGACCGCGAGGATCAGCGCCATCGTCATGTCGGCGGTGTCCTCGGTAAGCACGCCCGGCGTGTTGGTGACGGTGATGCCGCGCTCCAGCGCCACGCCCACGTCGATGTGATCGACGCCGTTGCCGAAATTGGCGATGAGCCTGAGGTTCGGCCCGGCCTGGGCGAGGAGGCCCGAATCGATCTCGTCGGTCACGGTCGGCACTAGCACGTCGGCCTCGCGCAGGGCTGCGGCTAGCTGCTCGGGGCCCATGGGCTGGTCGTCGGCGTTGAGGCGCACGTCGAAGAGTTCGCGCATGCGCGTCTCGACGGCGTCCGGCAGGCGCCGCGTCACCACCACGAGCGGCTTGCGCTTCGACGTCATCTGTCCTCCCTCGCGCCAGGGCGCATGGTCCGGCCTCTTGTCCGCCCCCTCGACGCGGTGCGGGCCCGCCGGGTTCCGGTGGGCGCAAGCGTCCGTTAACCGAACTCCGCCAGTACGATCGGGCGTCGTGCGGGGCCGTCGACGGGCGGGTTTCGGGCCTCCGGCCTCCTTACCAGAGCGAGGGCGGAACACAATCCGGGCGGCCGCCGGCGACGCACAGGCAAAGGCCGGCAGGAGCCGGCGACAGGATGGGAGACCGCACGATGCGCATTGCCCGAACGCTCCTGGCGGGCGCGGTCCTGCTGCTCGCCGGGCCGGCTCCGGTCGCGCCGGCTCTCGCCGCGCCCGCGGCCCCGACGCCCGAGACCGCGCTCGGCCCAGTCACGAAGCTGCCGCTGCCCCGCTACGCCAGCCTGAAGACGGACCGGGTCAACCTGCGCGAGGGGCCCTCCAAGGACCACCGCACCCTCTGGGTGTTCCAGCGGGCGGGTCTGCCGGTGGAGATCGTCGGCGAGTTCGAGACCTGGCGGCGGATCCGCGATTCGGAGGGCACCGAGGGATGGGTGCTGCACTCGCTGCTGTCGGGCCGCCGCACTGCCCTGGTCACGGCGCCGAAGAGCGACCGCAACGCGGTGCCGCTGCGGGCCAGCGCCGCCGACGACGCCCGCGACGAGGCGCGGCTGGAGGCCGGGGTGATCGGCAGCGTCAAGAACTGCACCGGGACGTGGTGCCGCCTCGTCGTGCCCCTGCCGGGCAAGCGCGGCGACGTGGACGGCTACATCCGGCAGAACCGCCTCTGGGGCGTCTATCCCAACGAGCGGGTCGAGTAGGCTTCCGGAACGAGAAAGGCCCGGGGATCGCCCGGGCCTCTCCGAAAAATCCGTGCGCCTCGCGCTCAGCCCTGGCGGCGCGCCCCGGCGCGGCGGCGCAGGCGCACGATGACCTCGACCCCCGCGATCTCCATGCCCTCGGGCGCCTCGGGCAGCGAATCGACGGTGATGCCGCAATCGGGCATGTCCATCACCTTGGCCTCGTCCTCGAGGTAGAAGTGGTGGTGCTCGGTCGGGTTCGTGTCGAAATAGGCCTTCGACCCGTCCAGCGCGAGCTGGCGCAGCAGGCCGGCTTCCGTGAACTGGTGCAGCGTGTTGTAGACGGTGGCGAGCGAGACCGGCACCTTGGCGCGCATCGCCTCGTCGTAGAGCATCTCGGCCGTGAGGTGGCGGTCGCCGCGGCCGAAGAGCAGCCAGCCGAGCGAGAGGCGCTGGCGGGTCGGGCGCAGGCCGGCGCGGCGCAGGCGGTCGCGCAGGTCCGAGAGCGGGCAGCCGCGGCGGCCGGCGGCGGACGCCTCCGCGGAGAGCGGGGTGGTCCGGCCGTTCAGGACGGCCTGCAGGGGCAGCAGCTCGGACATCGGCGGACGGGATGCTCTCTGGAATACATGTAGATTTGATCGAGGATTATACGGAACCGCAGCCGCAGCCGCAACCCGAGTCCGGGACGCGACCGCGGACGGGCGAAACTTTGAAGGCGCCCGGGCCCGTGTTAACGAGGCGCCGAATGCCGGACCCGCCCGCCGGGTCTTCGGCGGCGCCCGCCCCGGGCGCCGCGGCCGAGCGACCGCGATCGATCAGGGAACCGAAACGCCCCCATGTCCTCCGACACCAACGCGCCCCAGACCGCATCCGAGGCGAGAGCCCGCGCGTCGAGCTACACCTACGAGGACCTGCTGGCCTGCGGGCGCGGCGAGCTGTTCGGGGCCGGCAACGCCCAGCTTCCGCTGCCGCCGATGCTGATGTTCGACCGCATCACCGAGATCGGCAGCGAGGGCGGCGCCTACGGCAAGGGGCTGGTCCGGGCCGAGTTCGACATCCGTCCCGACCTCTGGTTCTTCCCCTGCCACTTCAAGGGCGACCCGGTGATGCCGGGCTGCCTCGGCCTCGACGCGCTCTGGCAGCTCGTCGGCTTCCATCTGGGCTGGCTCGGCTCGCCGGGCCGCGGCCGGGCGCTCGGTGTCGGCGAGGTGAAGTTCACCGATCAGGTGCTGCCGACCGTCCGCCAAGTCGTCTACGGGGTCGATCTCAAGCGCGTGCGCCAGGGCAAGCTGGTGCTGGGCATCGCCGACGGCTGGCTGGAGGCCGACGGCAAGCGCATCTACGAGGCGCAGGATCTGCGCGTCGCGCTGTTCCAGAGCTGATTTTTCGCTCGCGGGGCTGCCGGCCGGGAGCGGACGCGCGCTCCCGGCCGTTGCCCCGGCAGTTGCGAACGGGCGGGCTTCGTCCTAGCTGACCGGGAGAGCGCGGGTCCACGGCCCGCCGCGGAGACAGTTTTTTCCATGCGCCGTGTCGTCATCACCGGGATGGGCATCGTCTCGTCCATCGGCAACAACACGCAGGAAGTCCTCGCCTCCTTACGCGAGGCGCGCTCGGGGATCGCGCGCGACGCGTCGCAGGCGGCCCACGGCTTCCGCAGCCAGGTTTCGGGCGCCCCGAGCCTCGATCCCGAGGGCGTGGTCGATCGGCGCGCCATGCGCTTCCACGGCGGCGGCACCGCCTGGAACCACGTCGCCATGGAGCAGGCGATCCAGGACGCAGGTCTTGAGGCCGGCGACGTCTCGAACGACCGCACCGGCATCATCATGGGCTCGGGCGGCCCTTCGACCCGCACCATCGTCGAATCGGCCGCGATCGCGACCGAGAAGGGGCCCAAGCGCGTCGGGCCCTTCGCGGTGCCCAAGGCCATGTCCTCGACGGCGTCCGCGACGCTCGCGACGTGGTTCAAGATTCGCGGCGTGAACTACTCGATCTCTTCCGCCTGCGCGACGTCGAACCACTGCATCGGCAACGCCGCCGAGATCATTCAGGCCGGCCGCCAGGACGTGATCTTCGCGGGCGGCTGCGAGGAGCTCGACTGGACCCTCTCGGTCCTGTTCGACGCCATGGGGGCGATGTCCGCGAAGTACAACGACACCCCGGCCCGGGCGTCCCGCGCCTACGATGCGGGCCGCGACGGATTCGTGATCGCGGGCGGTGCCGGCGTTCTGGTGCTGGAGGAGTACGAGCACGCGAAGGCCCGCGGCGCCCGTATCTACGGCGAGGTCGCGGGCTACGGCGCGACCTCGGACGGGCACGATATGGTTGCCCCCTCCGGCGAGGGCGCGGTCCGCTGCATGCAGCAGGCGATCTCGGGCCTGAAGGGCGCCAGGATCGACTACATCAACCCGCACGCCACCTCGACGCCGGTCGGCGACGACAAGGAGATCGAGGCGATCCGCGAGGTCTTCGGCCGCGGCGAGGCCTGCCCGCCGATCGCGGCGACGAAGTCGCTCACCGGCCACTCGCTGGGCGCCACGGGCGTCCAGGAGGCGATCTACTCACTGCTGATGATGAACAACGGCTTCATCTGCGAGAGCGCCCACATCGACGAGCTCGACCCGGCCTTCGCCGACATGCCGATCCTGCGCCAGCGGCGGGACGACGCGAAGCTCGGCCACGTCCTCTCGAACTCCTTCGGCTTCGGCGGCACCAACGCGACGCTGGTGCTGAAGCACGTCGACGCCTGAGGCCGCGACCCTTCGGCCATCGGCGGAATAATGCTGGCCCGGAACGTTTCTGTTCCGTAAACGCTGTCCTCGCACCTCTGCGGGAGACAGCGCGTGGTCCCCTTCCTCGTTGCCACATTGGGCGGGCTCGTTTTCGCGGGCGCCGCCATGGTCTTCGTCCGCCAGCGCCTGATCGAGGCGGCGCGCGAGGACACCCGCGGCTACTTCTGAGCGGCCACGCCGGGTCCCCGGCGGATGAAGCTCCCCTTTCCCGGACGCCTGGAACGGAGTGGAAGGTGATCCGGGATCCAGCAGGGGAAGTGCCGCGAAGCGGCTCGATCTCCAGCACCGCCATTGTGTTCGGACGCTTCGCGTCTCCTTGCGCTGGATCCCGGATCACCCTCCGCTGACGCTCCGGGCGTCCGGGAAAGCGCCGGTGATGGTCGAGGCCGCCTCGCCCCAGCCCATTGGACAGCGCGAGGACCGGCGCGCTATGGCTCGGCCCTTCTACGGCGCCCCTTCGGGGGCCGATGCGGCACCAGGGACGAGCGGATCGCATGACGGGATTGATGGCGGGCAAGCGCGGCCTGATTATGGGCGTTGCCAACGATCACTCGATCGCCTGGGGCATCGCCCGGATGCTCCACCAGCACGGCGCCCGCCTCGCCTTCACCTACCAGGGCGAGGCGCTTGGTCGCCGCGTCGGCCCGCTCGCCGCCAAGCTCGATTCCGACGTGGTGATTCCCTGCGACGTGGAGGATCTGGCCTCGGTGGACGCCGCCTTCGACCGCCTCGACGCGGCCTTCGACGGCGCGCTCGACTTCGTGGTCCACGCCATCGGCTTCTCCGACAAGGCGCAGCTCAAGGGCCGCTACCTCGACGTCACCACGCGCGACAACTTCGTGCGCACCATGACGATCTCGTGCTTCTCCTTCACGGAGATCGCCCAGCGGGCGGCCCGGCGCATGCGGAACGGCGGCTCGCTCCTCACGCTCACCTACGGCGGCTCGACCCGGGTCATGCCGAACTACAACGTGATGGGGGTCGCCAAGGCGGCGCTGGAGGCGTCCGTGCGCTACCTCGCCTCCGATCTCGGCCCGGACGGCATCCGCGTCAACGCGCTCTCGGCGGGCCCGATGCGCACGCTCGCGGGCGCCGGCATCGCGGATGCCCGGCTGATGTTCAACCACCAGAAGGCGCACGCGCCGCTCCGGCGCACCGTGAGCCTGGACGACGTCGGCGGCTCGGCCCTCTACCTGCTCTCCAGCCTCTCGGGCGGCGTGACCGGCGAGATCCACTTCGTGGATTCGGGCTACAACATCATCTCGATGCCGCGGCCCGACGTGCTCCAGGCCCAGGACGAGGCCGGCGTCGTCGGCGACGCCTGAGGCGCTCAGTACGGGATGCGGCCGGGCGGCAGGAATTCGGGCTCGGCGGGGGCTCCGCCGCGCGGCCGGCGCGCCCGCACCACCCGGCGCTCGCGCCGTTCCACGAGGTGCGGCGGGGGCGGCTCGGAGGGGTAGTTCGAGGCGAAGGGATTCCGCGGCACCCCTTGCGCCCGCGCCGCCGGCGCGGCGAGGCCGAGGGTGGAGGCGGTCAGGATCGTGAGGGAGAGCAGGATGCGCATGCGCGCCTCCTGAGACCGCAATCGTGACGCCAGTAGGGTGAGCGCCCATGGAACCGCACCGGTTCGAGCAGGACGGCGAGGCGTACGAGGTCCGCTTCGAGCGCGTGGACGGGGCTTGGGTCGCCCATATCCGGCGCGTCGCGGACGACGCTTTGCGCAGCCTCGCCTTCCCGGACGGCGTCGGCTACGCCGCCGACGATGTCCGCGGCTCGCTCATCGCGGGCTGCGAGGCCGCCGCCGCAAGCTTCGCGGACGGCCCGCCGACCCGCCACTGAGGAACCGCCCCCGGATCTCCCGTGTTCGCGCTCCAACGATGACACGCGTCGAGGAGCATTCATGACCGAGGTGACCTACCACATCGTCGAGCACGACGGCGGCTTCGCCTACAAGGTCGGCGACGTGTTCTCCGAGACCTTTCCGAGCCGGGACGCGGCGCTGCAGGCGGCACAGGCCGCCGCGGCCGAGCAGCAGGTGCCGGGCTCGACCGAGGGCATCCGCTACCAGGATGGGGCGGGCAGCTGGCACGACGAGACCGCGCGCGGCAACGACCGCCCGGTGACGAAGGTCGAGGGCTGACGACGGACCGGGGAGGCTTCGGAGCACGATGGCGCGTCGAAAGGCTCGGGCGGCGGAGACGGAGGCCGCCCCGGAATCGGACGGCCCGGCGCCCGAGGCTTCGGCGAGGTCCGCGCCCGCGCCGACGCGTCTTCCCAAGGGCGCGCGGCGCACCACGCCATCGGCCGAGACCCTGGCCGCCCTCGATCGGGACCGGCTGATCGGCCTCGTCCTCGACGAGACCCGGCGCAACCCGGCCTTCCGCAAGCTGGTGAGCGCGGCGCTCGCCGCCCGGCAGGGGCCGGACGCCGTCGCGCGGATCGTCGATCGCAGGCTCGCCGCCCTGGAGGGCGCGCGCGGCTACATCGACTGGCAGAAGGGCCGCGCCTTCGCGCTCGACCTCGACGCCACCGTCTCGGTGATCCTGAACGAGCTGCGCCCGCTCGACGGCGAGGCCGCCCTGGAGCGGCTCCTGCGCTTCCTCGGCGGCGCCGAGAGCGTGTTCGCCCGGGTCGATGACGGGGCCGGCACCGTGCAGGGCGTCTACGACCGGGCCGCGGAGGCGGCCGTCGAGATCGGCGCCGCGCTGCCCTCCGGGACGGCCGCGCGCTTCGCGAGCGGGTTGCTCCCGCGTGTGCTCGCCGATCCGACCGGCGCGCTCACCGTGCTCCTGCGCGGATTGGTCGGTCGGCTCGATCCGGAGGCGCTGGCGCCGCTGGACGCAGAGGTGGCGGGGCTGGTGGCGGAGCCGGGCAAGAGGACGGGCCGCCGCGAGACGGAGACGCTGCAGAGGCTCCGGCGGCTCGTGCTGCTGCGCCTGCGCCAGGACATCGCCGAGCGCCGCGGCGACGTCGACGCCTTCATCGCCTTCGAGCTGGAGGCGATGCCGGGCTCGCCGGACCGGCTCGACATCGCGACGCGCCTGCTCCGGGCCGACCGTCCCGCGGAGGCGCTCGACTGGCTGCGCCGGGAGACCCCCCAGCCGCTCACCCGCGCCGACCTGATCGCAGGCCTCGACGAGATGGCGATGGAGCGCGAGCGGGCGGTTCTGGAGATCCGGGCGCTCGACGCCCTGGGGCGGGACACGGAGGCGCAGGACCTGCGCTGGCGGGGCTTCGCGGCGCGCCTCGACGCGGAGATGCTGCGGGCCTACCTCGCCAAGCTGCCGGATTTCGAGGACGACGAGGCCCTGCGGCGCGCCTTCGCGGTCGTGGAAGCCTTTCCCGACCCGCACCGCGCGCTCGGCTTCCTGGTGCGCTGGCCGGACCTCGACCGGGCGGCCCGGCTGGTGACCGGGCGGCCCGGGATCTGGGAGGGCGAGCGCTACACCATCCTGGCCCCGGCCGCCGACGCCCTGGCGCAGGCTCATCCGCCGGCCGCGACGATCCTCTACCGGGCGCTCATCGACGACATCCTGGGTCGCGGGCGCAGCCAGGCCTACACGCACGCCGCCGCCTACCTCTCGGAACTCGACCGGCTCGCCGAGCGCGCCGATCTCGGCGGCGCGGAGCCGGACCCGGCGGAGTACCGGGCCGGGCTGAGGCGCCGGCACGGGCGCAAGTACGGCTTCTGGGATCTGGTCGAGGGCGCCTGAGCCCGCGGGGCGGCCCCCTCAGTCCTGCTCGATCGCATCGACCCGGTCCGGGTAGAAGGCCAGATGACCGCGGATCGCCGCCACGGCGGGGAACGGGTCCTCGTAGCTCCAGACCGCGTCGCCGCGCTGCGCGTCGCCGGCCCGCAGGTCGTAGTAGCTCGCATCGCCCTTGTAGGGGCAGTGGCTGCGCCGGGCCGAGGGCGTGAAGTGCTCCAGCCGCGCGTCCGCCCGCGGAATGTAGAGCACCGGCAGGTAGCCGCCCTCCTGCAGGCTCAGGGCGGCGCGCGTCTCGGCCACGACCGCGCCGTTCAGCACGACCCGGATGCGGCCCGGATGCGGCAGGATGGCGATCGGGTGGTCCGGGCCGGGCTGCTTCATCGCGTGCTCCTCTCGTCGGGCATGGTCTCGGGTGTGATCTCCTGCGTGCCGAGCGCGTCGGCGAGCCGCGCCTGGGCGCTTCCCGGCCGCAGAGGCTTCTGCTGGCTCTCGTGCGGGGCCCAGCCGGAGAGCCAGAGCAGCTCGAAGGTCGCCCGCACCCGGCCGTCCGGGTCGGCGAAGCGCGTCGCGTAGATCTCGGCCGCCCGGAGCAGGGTGTCGCGCCGCAGGGGCGTGCGTCGGCGCTCGCCGAGCGCGTTGGTCAGCCCCATGGCCCGCAGGTCGCGCATCAGCCCGAACGGGTCGGCGTAGCGCACGGTCACCGTCTCGCTGTCCACCACCGGCAGGGCGAAACCCGCCCGCTGCAGCAGGCCGCCGACCTCGCGCACCGCCGCGAACGGGGCGACGCGGGGGCTGATGCCGCCCTCCATCTCGCTCTCGGCCGCGGCGAAGCTCTGGCGCAGCTCCGTCAGCGTCGCCCCGCCGAGCAGGCAGCCGAGGAACAACCCGTCGGGCTTCAGGGCGCGCCGCACCTGCACCAGGGTGCCGGGCAGGTCGTTCACCCCCTGGAGGGCGAGCAACGACACCGCGAGGTCGAGGCTGGCCGCCGCCACGGGCAGCGCCTCCGGATCGGCGACGGCGCCCGCGATGCCGGGTTCGGGCGCTTCCGGCAGCGGTGCGAGGCGCAGGATCCGGCCGCCGTCGATGCGCCGCGCGAGGATCCGCGCCGCGGCCGGGGTCGGCGTCCCGAGATCGAGCGCGCTGGAAAAGCTCCGCAGGACCGTGCCCAGCCGGTCGTCGAGATCCTCCGCCGCGCGGGCGAGCAGGAAGTCGGCGTAGCCGCCTGCGCGGCCGTTCGCGTGCGCCCGGGCGAGGCGTCGGCGGGCGAGGGCGGTGTCGAAGAGGGGCGTGTCCATGCGCCGCCTAGATGGCGCCCGCGAGGCCCCGGCGCCAGCGTCCGCCGCCGCGCCGCGGGCATGGCTCAGCGCGGACGCCTGCGCGCGGCCCTGCGCGGGTGCTTCACACCTGCGCGAGCCCGGAACGCGGGATTACGGCGGGCCGTTCTTCGTGCCACGGTAGGTAGGAGAACACCATGATGACGCGCATCCTCGTCGGCGCCCTCGCGCTCACGGCACTCGCCTGGACCGGGGCCGCCGAGGCCAAGGGCTGCATCAAGGGCGCCGTGGTCGGCGGCGTCGCCGGCCACTATGCCGGCCATCACGGTCTCCTCGGGGCCGCCGCCGGCTGCGCGGTCGGCCGCCACCGCGCCAACAAGCAGGCGCGCCAGGACAGCGAGGCCACGGGTCAGGCGCAGCCCGCCGGGCGCTGAGGCGAAACTGCGCGGTAATGCTGCCGGTTGCCGTTTCATCGGGGTCGGCAGCCGGCCCGCAGCAGGACATTTCGCACCGATGCGACCTTCCGCACGCTCGCCGTTCCGCCGCCGCCTCGCGGCCTCGGCCCCGCTCGCCGTCCTCGTCCCCGCCGCGGCCTGTGCGCAGGGCGTCGGCTTCGCCACCGGCCTGCCCGGCCGCGACCCGGCGGGCGAGGACGCGATCGGCTGGGGGCCGGCCTACCGGCCCGAGACCAGCTTCTCACAGCCCGGTACGCCGCCGACGCCGGGCGACTATGCGGGCGCCGCCTACCGGGCGCGGACCGGCCGCGGCGTCTACGACCGGCCGGTCCGCGAACGGATCGAGCGGGCTCCGCAGCGGCGTCGTCACCGCGACTGGTGAGCGGCCCCGGGACAAGCCTCAGGCCTCCTCCAGTTCGGGCTCCGCCGGCGCAGCCTCCGGCGCGAACGGATCCGGCCCGAGCAGATCCGCCACCAGCGCGTCCATCCGGGCGGCGATGCCGTCCGCCGCCAACGCCGCGCGGATCGCCCGCCGCGCGCGCTGGAACGGTGTGCCGGGCTCGATCGGCACCGCGCCTGCCACCCGCTCGGCCTCGGCCGCAGCGGCGGCAAGATCCGCGTGGAGCTGGATCCGCCCATCGAAGAGCGGGATCGGCAGGGTGAACATCAGCTTGTCGAAATGCCGCGCGCCCTGCTCCCCGCGGGCCTGGAGATGAACGATCCGGCGACGGACCGTATCGCTGTTGAGGACGGCCAGCAGGTAGTGGGCCTCGATGCCAACCGCGACATCCGCCCAGTAGAGGACGTGATCGATGATGGCGGTCTCGTCGGTGACGATGCAGGCCGCCGGGCGCTGGCCGGATTTCGAGAATACCACGCGCAGGCACCGGGTCGGGAACTGGTTCGCGAGGCCGTTGTGGAAGTTCCAGCGCTGGCTCAGCGTCATCCGGCCGGCGCTGGTGCGCTGCCAGATGCCGTCCGCCCGCTCCATCCAGTCGGCGAGCCGGCCGAAGCCGCGATTGCCCGCCTGGCGCGCGTCGAGCACCGTGCCGGCCTCGTCGATGGGGACGATCCCCTCGAACGGCTGCAGCACCCGGAACGGCGCGATCGACTCGCCGAGGTGGACCGGCCGCAGGAAGCGGCGCTCGACCGCACCCTCCAGCGCGTCGAGGGCGCGATAGCGCGGATCCTCGAGGTTCGAGCGCCGGCTGCGCACGGCCGGCGCCGCCTGGCTGGCGCCGAGGCGTCCCCCGTCGCGGCGCTCGACGAGGCAGAGCATCCGCGGCACCAGCGTCGCGCCCTGGCGGAACCGGTCCCGGTAGGGCGAGGCCGCCGCGAAATCGACTGCGCGCGGCGCGGCGGCAGGGCCCGCGGTGACGTGGCGGTCCGCCAGCTCTTCGGGCGCGTCCTTGAAGGGCAGGTGGCCCGCGAAGGCGGTGACCCGCTCCGGCGTCGGTCGCGCCCGCTCGGCGACCTCGGCGAACAGCACGCAGGTCGGCACCCGGAAGAGCGGCGCCACGGCCTGGTTGTCGAGCATCCAGGCCTCCGTGAAGGCGGCGCGCACACCCGTCCAGTCGCCGGTGCGGAAGGCGCGGTACTGGCCGCGGCTGAGGGCGGCCATCGGCAGAACCATGGCGAGGCGCCCGCCCCGGCGCCGCGGGCCGGCCGGCCGCGCGTAGAGTTCGGCGCAGCGCACCAGGAACAGCCCGGAGAGGTCGGTCTGCGTGACGAGGCGCGCCTCGTCCGCCCCGACCCAGACGCCGAGGCGGCGCGCCGTCTCGCGGAAGCGCTCCTGCATGTCCTCGGACATGTAGCGGTAGGCGAGCCAGGGCGGGTTGCCCAGCACCACATCGACCCGCGCCCCGTCCGAGAGGGCGACCGGTCGGCTGAGGTTGCGCGCGACGAAGCCCCAGACATGGTCGCGGCCGGCGCGCCTGAGCCGGTCGTAGGTGAGGTAGGTCGCCCGCAGCGTCCCCCGGTGCTCGGCCGGCACCCCGAGGGCCGCGAGGCCGCCGAGGAACGCGTCGGCGTCGCGGCCCGCCTCGCTCGCGTCGTGGAGCGCGGCGACGACCGCGTCGAACAGGGCGGGGTCGGCGCAGAGCCCGAGCGGGAAGCGCAGCACCGAGCCGCCGGTCCGCCGCGATCCCGGCGGCGGCGGCGCGACGACGACGAGGTCCTGCTCGACCGCGTCGCGCCGGACGTTCCACTGCAGCGCGTCGCCGAGATAGACCGGCAGCGAGATGGCGTCCTCGCGCGCGAGCAGGGATTCGCCCAGCGCCAGCAGGTAGGTGACGCGGGCGAAGATCACCGCGACCGGGTGCACGTCGAAGCCGGTGACCGTGGCGCAGCAGGCGGCCGCCACGGCGCCGGCCGGCATCCCGGCCGCGGCCAGCGCCTCGCGCTTCAGCCGCACCGCGTGGAACAGGAAGCTCCCTGAGCCGCAGGCGGGGTCGAGGCAGCTCTGCGCGGCCGGAGCGTCGAGGGCACGGCGCACCACCTTCCGGGCGAGCCAGTCGGGCGTGTAGTACTCGCCCAGGTCGTGGCGCTGCTCCGGGTCGATCAGCGATTCGTAGAGCACCTTCAGCAGATCGACGTCCACGCTGCCGAGATCGAAGCGGGCGGCGTGGCCGGCGAGGCTCGCGACGATCGCGGGCCCCTCCGGCGCGCCCAGGATCCAGCCGAAGAAATCCTCCTCCACGGCGCCGTGCACCCCGGCATCCCGGAAGGCGCGCCCGTCGAGGAGATCCTCGGGCGAGCGGCCGTGGATGCGCATCGCCCCGGCCGCGATCGCCTTGGCGAGGATCACCAGGTAGGTGTGCTGCAGCCAGAGGTCGTCGCCGCCCACCGCCTTGCCGTAGACGAAGCCGAGATGCCGCTCCCAGAGCTGGCGCTTGAGCGCCGCCTCGGGATCGCCCGCCACCGCGGCCCAGGCGGTCCGCAGCAGCGCGTGGGTGCGCGCGAAGGCGACGCTGCGCCGCCCGAGCTCGTTCGTGATGCCGGGGGCGTCCGCCGGCAGCCAGTCGCGCACCGCGATCACGCCCTCCAGCCACGCCGTGAGGTCGCGGGGCTCGGCGGCGCGCGCGTCGCAGGCGCCGAGCGGCACGAGGGCGCCGGCGCGCATCTCGTAGGCCACGAAGCGCGCCCCGTCGGTGGCGAGGCCGACATAGCGCTGGCCGGTCGCCGCCTCGCGCTCCGGCAGGTAGCGGGCGAGCTGCGCCTCCGCCGCCGCCGACTCGCGGCGCAGGTCGGCCTTGATCTCGATGAGGGTGCGGCCGAGGAGGGCATCGACCCGGCCACGCACCTCGGGGAGCGCCTGTTCGAAGGCGATCTGCTCGCTGCGGGCTCCGAGCGCGCCCGTGAGCAGGCGGTGCAGCAACGCCCGCACCTTCTCGTGGCCGGGCCGACGGGCGAGTTCGGCGACGACGGCTTCGAGTTCGGCTTGGGTGATCGGCATGGGCTACCTCAGATATCTCAGGTAGCTAAATTCACCTCAGGTTATATTGCAAGACGGGCATGTCCCGGCGCATGACCTGAGGTAAAGGAAATCTCCCATCGGTAGCCCGCTGGAGCGGGAGCCGGTACAAGGGCCGCGGACACGTCCGGGCCACGGGCGGCCGGGGGGATCAGATGCAGAGTTTCGTGCGGGCCAAGCTGCACGGCATCCGGGTGACGGGCGCCGACCTCAACTATCACGGCTCGATCACCCTCGACGCCGACCTCTGCCGCGAGGCCGGGCTCGACCCGCTCGAATTCGTCGAGATCTGGAACAAGATGTCGGGCGCGCGCATCAGCACCTACGTGCTCTACGGCCCGGCCGGCTCCGGCTGCTGCGTGCTGAACGGGGCCGCGGCCCGCACCTGCCAGGTCGGCGACGAGGTGATCATCGCCTCTGCGAGCTACGGCAGCGTGGACGACGTGATCAGTCACAAGCCGCGGGTGCTGATCTTCGGCGAGGGCAACCGCGTGGTGGACCGGGTCGTCTACGACGTGTTCCGCGACGAGGCGGGCCGCCTCGACATGCGGATCATCGAGGCGGAGACGGGTGCGGAGGAGGCGCCGCGGGTGGCGACGCAGATCCGGGTGGTGTGAGGTTCAGAAGGCGCGTCGATCCTTCCCAGCGGAACAGGGTGATCGCCCGTGGGCAGCGTACCTCGCTATCAGGTCCGGTATCTTTGACCCGGAGAAGCGCGGGTCCCCTCTCCCGTGCGGGAGACGTCTGCTTTCGCAGAAAGCCGGGTGAGGGGCCCAGAGCGTACCGGACGAAATGCTGCGGTTCCGCGGCAACGTCCTGCTCTGTTCGTAGCGTTCTCATCCCTCACCCCAACCCTCTCCCGCACGGGAGAGGGCGCGCGGTGCGGTTTAGGTTCTTCGACGGGCCTTCCAACGCGCAGGGCCACCTGTCCTCCGCGATCATTCACGCGGCCCGCGGGGTAGGATGCCGCGGCAACTTCGGTCACCCAGAAATGCGTCAGAGCACCTGGATCGCCTCTCGCTCGATTGCGGGGCGCAGGTGAGGATGCAGGCCGTCCCGCGTCGTCAGATCGACCGCCGATCCGAGCTCGCGCGAGAGCCGGTCCTCGACGCGGATCAACTTCACGAAGCCGAAGCGCTCGTAATCGGGATCGACGAACAGGTCGACATCGCTGCCGTCCCGCGCCTCGTCCCGCGCCACCGAGCCGTAGAGCCAGAGGTGCTGGACGCCGGATCGGCGCAACTCGGCCTCGGAGGCGCGTAACAGCGCAATGACATCGTCCCGGCGCATGAGTCCGGGTCTAGCACGTCCGCGCCGCGTGGACGATCGGGCTCAATCGTCCATCTTCAGCGCGGCGATGAAGGCTTCCTGCGGGATCTCGACCCGCCCGAACTGGCGCATGCGCTTCTTGCCCTCCTTCTGCTTGTCGAGGAGCTTGCGCTTGCGCGAGATGTCGCCGCCGTAGCACTTGGCGGTCACGTCCTTGGAGAGCGCCCGGATCGTCTCGCGGGCGATGATCTTGCCGCCGATCGCCGCCTGGACGGGGATCTGGAACAGGTGGCGGGGGATCAGGTCCTTCAGCTTCTCGCACATCGCCCGGCCGCGCGATTCCGCCCGGGTTCGGTGGACCAGCATCGAGAGCGCGTCGACGGGCTCGGCGTTCACCAGGATCGACATCTTCACGAGGTCGCCCTCGCGGTAGTCGGAGACGTGGTAGTCGAACGAGGCGTAGCCCTTCGAGATCGACTTCAGGCGATCGTAGAAGTCGAACACCACTTCATTCAAGGGCAGGTCGTACACGACCATGGCGCGCTTGCCGACGTAGTTGAGGTCGATCTGGACGCCGCGGCGGTCCTGGCAGAGCTTCAAGACGCCGCCGAGATACTCGTCGGGCGTGAGGATCGTGGCGCGGATCCAGGGCTCCTCGACCGTCTCGATCTTCATCGGGTCGGGCATGTCGGCGGGGTTGTGCAGCTCCCGGATCTCGCCGTCGCGCATGGCGAGGCGGTAGACCACGGAGGGCGCCGTCGAGATCAGGTCGAGGTTGAACTCGCGCTCCAGCCGCTCCTGGATGATCTCGAGGTGCAGGAGCCCGAGGAAGCCGCAGCGGAAGCCGAAGCCGAGCGCGGCGGAGGTCTCCATCTCGTAGGAGAACGAGGCGTCGTTGAGCCGGAGCTTGCCCATGGCCGAGCGCAGGTTCTCGAACTCGGCCGCGTCCACCGGGAAGAGGCCGCAGAACACGACGGCCTGGACCTCCTTGAAGCCCGCCATCATCTCGGTGGTCTGGCGCTTGTCCTCGGTGATGGTGTCGCCGACGCGGGTGTCGGCCACCTCCTTGATCGAGGCGGTGAGGAAGCCGACTTCGCCGGGGCCGAGCTCGCCGATATCGGCCATCTTCGGCCGGAACACGCCGATCCGATCGACGCCGTAGACCGCGTCCGCGCCCATCATGCGGATGGTCATGCCCTTCTTCAGCACGCCGTCCACGATGCGCACCAGCACCACGACGCCGAGATAGACATCGTACCAGGAATCGACCAGCAGCGCCTTCAAGGGCGCCGCGCGATCGCCCTTCGGCGGCGGCAGGCGCTTGACGATCGCCTCCAGCACCGCCTCGATGTTCAGCCCGGTCTTGGCCGAGATCGGCACGGCGTCGGAGGCGTCGAGCCCGATCACCTCCTCGATCTGCTCCTTCACCCGGTCGGGCTCGGCCGCCGGCAGGTCGACCTTGTTGAGGACGGGCACGATCTCGTGGTTGGCGTCGAGCGCCTGGTAGACGTTGGCGAGCGTCTGCGCCTCGACGCCCTGGCTCGCGTCCACCACCAGCAGCGAGCCCTCGCAGGCGGCGAGCGATCTCGAGACCTCGTAGGCGAAATCCACGTGGCCGGGCGTGTCCATCAGGTTGAGGACGTAGTCCTTCCCGTCCTCGGCCTTGTACTCCAGCCGGACGGTGTTGGCCTTGATGGTGATGCCGCGCTCGCGCTCGATGTCCATCGAGTCGAGCATCTGCTCGCCCATGTCGCGGAGCGCCACGGTGCCGGTCGCCTGGATCAGCCGGTCGGCCAGCGTCGACTTGCCGTGGTCGATATGCGCCACGATCGAGAAGTTGCGGATGTTGTCGATGGGCGCAGCGGTCATCGGCGGGGGTCTCCGGCGCGCGGCGGGCCCCGGGGGCGGCCGCTCCGCGCCGTGTCAGGAACGGGAATCTGTGTCGGTGAGGCGCGGGATAGCAGGGGGCCGTATCCGCGCCAAGCGCCGGCCGGACGCAGGGGCCGGAAACGCGCGCGGGCGCGGACGGCCGCGAGAGCCGCCCGCGCCCGAGGGCGCCCGGAGGGCGTCAGGCCTGGAAAGACCCCGCGCTCAGCGGCCGCGATCGCGGATCAGCCGCTCGATCTCGGCCTCGCCGTGGGCGCGGGCCTTCGCCTCGGTCGGGTGCTTGCGGTCCGAGCGCTGGTGCAGCTTGCCGTTCTTGCGGATGCTCCACTGGAACAGGCTGCCGGACTCGCCGACCGGTTCGACGTCGAGGCTGAAGGGGTAGGTGTCGGTCTGGATGTCGCTCATCCGGCCTATATGGTGCGCCGCGTCGCCCTTGCCAGAGGACGAACGCGCCAGGGCACGAAAGCGGCGCCCGAACGTTCAGGGCGCGCCCGCCTCCGCCCGCGCCTGGGCGGCCATCGCCACGAGCGCCTTGCGCAAGGCCCCCATGTCGGAGACCCGCTCCGGATAGGCCACCCGCACGGCGCGCTCGCCCGCCACGAGGTCCATCCCCTCCGGATCGAGCCCGGTGAGCTGCCAGCGTCCCTCGCCCCCGCCGGCCCCGGCCGCGTAGAGCGCCAGCGCGTCGGCATGGTCGGCGTTCATGTGCTCGACCGCGCCGCGCTCGCCAGCCACCACGCCCTCGGCGCCCGCGAGATCGAGGAGGAGTTCCGCCCGCGTCAGCGTCGCGGCCTTGGCGAAGCCGCCGTTCAGGTGGCCGGCGGACGGGTCGAGCGCGAAGAACCCGAAATCGGGGAAGTCCGCGTAGAGCTTCGCCTTCGGGTGGCGGGCGAGGAAGCGCTCGCGGGCGCGGGGCTCCGGGGTCGGCGCCGCCCGGCCCACCACCGTGAGGCGCGGATGGGCCAGCGGGTCGCCCTTGCCGCCGGCCGAGAAGAGCAGCGAGCAGCGCGGGTCAGCGAGCAGGTTGCGGGTGTGGGCGGAGAGGCGCGAGAGCAGCATCAGGGGCGTGCCGTCCGCGTCGGTCGCCATCGTCACCAGCGAGCAGAAGGGCGTGCCGTCGGGCTCCAGGGTGGCGAGCGCGCCGGAGCGGACCGTGCGCAGGAGGTCGCGCGCCAGCCCCACGGCGTCGAAGCCGGCTTCCGCGGCCGGCAGCGGCCGCGCCGGCCCGCGCCGCGCGCCGTCCGTGCCCCCGGCCGCCTCGCCCCGGCGGCCGAAATGCCTATGATCGGAGCAGGATCGCCCGGAA
>NZ_LSIX01000620.1:0-11871 GCF_001556475.1 Methylobacterium sp. CCH5-D2
GTGATCGACGGCTCGCAGACCCAGGTGCGCATCCCGGCCGGCACCCAGACCGCCAAGCAATTCCGCATCAAGGGCAAGGGCATGCCGGTGCTGCGCTCGCGGGAGGTCGGCGACCTCTACATCCAGGTCTTCGTCGAGACCCCGCAGAACCTGACCAAGCGGCAGCGCGAGCTGCTGCAGGAGTTCGACAAGACGGCTTCCGACGACAACCACCCGGAGAGCACGGGCTTCTTCTCGAAGGTGCGCGACTTCTTCGGCGGCGCAGCACAGGCCTGAGCCGCCTCCCCCGGAAAAACCGCGCTGACGGCCGGATCCAAACGGGCTCCGCGCGGTTGTCGCTTTTGGCCGGTCCCGTGCGGCGTTGCCCTAGCAGGGTCGCCGGCTTGGCGGTATGAGAGCGTCGTCCTCGATCCTCCAACGATAACAAGGAACTCCGGACTTGCCTCCGTTACGTCGTTCCAGCACGAAAGCGCGGGCCGCGGGGTTGGGTGAGCGGCGCGATCCGCTGGAGGACGAGGCGCGGTTCCTGCGCTCCTGGTTCGAGCGGCCGCTCGTGACGGGCGCGGTGACGCCCTCGGGCAAGATGCTCGCCCGCACCATGGCCGCCTACGTCGATCCGCGCCGGGACGGCCCGGTGATCGAGCTGGGGCCCGGCACCGGCCCTGTGACCGAGGCGCTGCTGCGCCGCGGTCTGGCCCCCGAGCGCCTCGTCCTGGTCGAGTTCAATCCGGACTTCTGCCGCCTGCTCGCGCGTCGCTTCCCCGGCGTCACGGTGATCCGGGGCGACGCCTACGATATCCGGCGCACCCTCGGCGACGTGCTCAACGAGCCCGCCGCCGCCACGATCTCCAGCCTGCCGCTCTTCACCAAGCCGCTGGAGCAGCGCCTCGAGTTGCTGAACGCCGCCCACGACCTGATGCAGCCGGGCGCGCCCTTCGTGCAGTTCACCTACGCGGTGGTGCCGCCGATCCCGGCCCGCTGCGAGGCCGGCAGCTACACCGCCGACCGCTCGAACCGGGTCTGGCTCAACCTGCCGCCCGCCCGCGTCTGGGTCTACCGCCGGCCCTGAGGCCCGGCGCGGGATCCGTGCGGGGCTGCGGATCCGGCGGCCGTCCGCTACTCGCCCAGCGCCGCCCGGGTCTGGGCATCGGTGCCGATGTCGCCCGTGCCGTCCATGCCGAGCAGCTCGATCAGGCGCAGCCGCGCCCGGCTGACCCGGCTCTTCATCGTCCCCGCCGGCACGCCGCAGATCTCCGCGGCCTCCTCGTAGGTGAAGTTCTGCGCGCCGACGAGGATGAGGGCCTCGCGCTGCGCCAGGGGCAGCCGTTCGAGGGCGCCCCGGAACGCCTCCATCTCGACCCGGATCTCCTGCTCGGGCAGGCTGGCGAGGCGCCCGGCGATGCTGCCGTCGACATCCTCGACCTCGCGCTTCCGCTTGCGTTGCTCGGAGTAGAACAGGTTGCGCAGGATGGTGAACAGCCACGCCGTCAGGCTCGTGCCGCGGCGGAAGCTGTCGGCCTTGATCCAGGCGCGCACCAGCGTGTCCTGCACGAGGTCGTCGCTGCGGTCGAGGTCGTAGGTCAGCGAGAACGCGAAGGCTCTGAGCGCGGGGATCGCGCCGAGCAGCATGTCGCGCATCTCCGCGTCGGGGGTGAGCGGCGCACCGGGGGCGAGATCGGGCCGGGTCATCGCGACGGCTCCTCGACCTGTTCCGCGGGGCAGGCGAGATCGGCCTCGCCGAGGCGGGCGACCAGCCGTTCGAGCCGCTCCGGAACCGGCTGGGTCAGCGCTTCGGCGTATAGTATCCGCAGGCCGCGGCCGATCCGAGCGCGGGCGGCGGGATCGAGCCGGCAGCGGCGCGGGCCGCGCACCGGGGCGGCTCGGGACTGCTGCACGTCCTCGGGCGCCGCGGGGGCGCCGCTGTTGGGGTCTTGCGTCATCGGTAGCCTTGCGGACGCGATGAGGCTGGGCCGGCGAGCGGCCGGATTCCGGAACACCGGGTGGCGCCTGTGGCCGTCCGCGGGTGCCGGGCTCATCGCCATGTGGCGCCGGAGCTACAGGATGGGGATTCAATCGGATCTGAAAGCCGCATTCAGGCGGCTTTAATCATGTTTCTCCCGTGTAACCGAAGTGTAGGCCCGAATTCCGCGAGTCGGCCTCAAGTCGGCCGGACCGGAGCGGAAGCTCTGTGGCAAGACCGTCCTCCCGCCTCGGAAAGGCGCCGCGACGGGAGCGTGGTGCCGGCGGAGGGGATCGAACCCCCGACCTTCGGTTTACAAAACCGCTGCACTACCGCTGTGCTACACCGGCCCGATTCGCTTGCTACCAGCCGTGCACCGGCCGTTCAAGCCGAGCCGGATTCCCGGGCCGGTCCCTTGGCATTCCCTGTCCGGTCCCTTGGCCCTGGCCCGGGCTCCGTGACATTCTCGGTCGAACGACGTCCCGAGCGGAGAGGCGCCCGATGTCCCTGGTCTGTCCCGTCATCCTCGGCAGCGTCCGCTCCGACCGGCAGGGCCTGCGGGCCGCCCGCTTCCTGGTCGGCGCGCTGGAGGCCCGCGGCCACGAGGCGCCGCTGGTCGATCCGGCCGCGCTGAAGCTCCCGCTGCTCGACCGCATGTACACGGAGTATCCGCGGGGCGAAGCCCCGGAGGCCCTGGAGACCCTCGCCGCCCTCTACGGCCGCGCGGACGCCTTCGTGGTCGTCTCGGCCGAGTACAACCACAGCATCCCGCCGGCCCTGTCGAACACGCTCGACCACTTCCTGGAGGAGTACTTCTGGCGCCCCTCGGCGATCTGCTGCTACTCCGCCGGTCAGTACGGCGGCGTGCGCGCCGCGATGCAGCTGCGGGCGATGATGGCCGAGCTCGGTGCCCCCAGCATCCCCTCGCTGCTGCCGATCCCGCGGATCGGGAAGGCGCTCAGCGAGGGCGGCGAGCCCACCGAGGACTGGCTCCCCAAGGCGACGAACCGCTTCCTCGACGAGTTGACCTGGTACGCCGAGGCCCTGCGGGCGCAGCGCCGGACGGGCACGCCCTACTGAGGGCCCCTCCCCCTCTGGCATCGCCCTTGCCATGGCCCGGCCGAGGACAGCACGGGATGGACATGAACGCGAGCGTGGAGCGGGTGCGGGACGCCCTGGCCGAGTTGATCAAGGCGGCCCTGGTCTCGGACGACGGGAAGAGCCTCCGGTACCGGGAGAACGCCAGGGCCGCGCTCGCCGCGCTGGCGGCCGATCCGCCGGCCGCCGAGAGCCTGCGCATGGACGGAGCCTGGACGCTCGCGGTGCAGGCGGCCGAGGCGCCGGAGCTTCGACCGGAGGAGGGCCGGGTCAACCTGACCCTGCCGCGGCACTGTCCGTTCGCCCTGGACGAGATCCTGGCCGCGAGCTTCGACATCGACGCGGCCGTCGAGCGCATCGCGAAATCCGCTTCCACCGGCTGAGCTGTTGAGGGCGCCCGGCCCGACATTGCCGGAAACCTTCCCCGACACCATCTTGGGGACAGCCGGACCCTGCATTCCGGCCCCGAACTCAAACAGGCGCCGCCCTCCGGAGCGGCGCAGCGAGCCCGATTCTTTGGCCAAGCGCGCGACCGCGACTCCCACGCCCCTGCCCACCCGCGAGCAGATCCTCGCCTTCATCGCCGAGTCCAAGGACAAGGTCGGCAAGCGCGAGATCGCCCAGGCTTTCGGCCTGAAGGGCGCCGACAAGATCGGCCTCAAGCGCATCCTCAAGGAGATCGAGGGGGACGGCGAGATCTCCCGCTCCCGCGGCGGCCTCGCCAAGGCCGGCCGCCTGCCGCCGGTGGTGCTCTGCGATATCCGCTCCCGCGACCGGCACGGCGACTTCGTGGCGAGCCCGGTCGAGTGGACCGGCGAGGGCAAGCCGCCCACCATCGTGCTGATGCCGGCCAAGGGCGGGCGCCGGGACAAGCGGCCGGCCCCGGGCATCGGCGACCGGGCGCTGCTGCGCGTCGAGCCGGACGGCGAGGCCGAGGGCCGCTACACCGGCCGCGTCATCAAGGTGATCGGCAAGAACAGGGCCGAGATCATCGGCGTGTACCGGGCCGGCGCGCAAGGGGGCCGCATCGAGCCGGTGGAGAAGCGCGGCCAGGGCCGCGAGATCCTGATCCCGCCCGGCGAGGAGGGGGAGGCGCGCGACGGCGACCTCGTCAGCGTCAGCCTAGAGCGCGAGACCCGTTTCGGCCTGCCCCGCGGCCGGGTGCGCGAGCGCCTGGGCTCGCTCGGCTCCGAGAAGGCGGTGAGCCTGATCGCGCTGCACCTGCACAACATCCCGCACGTCTTCCACGAGAACACGCTCGCCGAGGCGGACGCCGCGAAGGCCGCGACGATGCGGGGCCGCGAGGATTGGTGCGAGAGGCCGCTGCTCACCATCGACCCGCCGGACGCCAAGGACCACGACGACGCGGTGATGGCCGAGGCCGATCCCGACCCAGCCAATCCGGGCGGCTTCATCCTCACGGTCGCGATCGCGGATGTCGCCGCCTATGTCCGCCCGGGCTCCAGCCTCGACCGCGAGGCGCTGGAGCGCGGCAACTCGGTCTACTTCCCCGACCGGGTCGTGCCGATGCTGCCGGAGCGCATCTCGAACGACCTCTGCTCGCTGCGCGAGGGTGAGAAACGCCCGGCGATCGCCGTGCGGATGATCGTCTCGGCGGAGGGCGAGAAGCGTCGCCACAGCTTCCACCGGGTGATGATGCGCTCGCGCGCCAAGCTCGCCTACGCGCAGGCGCAAGCCGCGATCGACGGGCGCCCGGATGCCGCGACCGAACCGCTCCTCGACGCGGCTCTGCGCCCGCTCTGGGCCGCCTACGCCGCCCTGAAGACCGCCCGCGACCGGCGCGGCCCCCTCGCCCTCGACCTGCCCGAGCGCAAGGTCTTGATCGGCGCCGACGGCCGGGTCGACCGCGTCGTCGTGCCGGAGCGCCTCGACGCGCACCGGCTGATCGAGGAGTTCATGATCCAGGCGAACGTCGCCGCCGCCGAGACCCTGGAGCAGGCACGCCAGCCCCTGATCTACCGCGTGCACGACGAGCCGGCGCTGGAGAAGATGCGGGCGCTCGGCGAGGTGCTGGCCTCGGTCGGCATCAAGCTGCCGAAGGAGGGGGCGCTCCGCCCCGCCCTGTTCAACCGGATCCTCGCCACGGCGGCCGAGAGCGAGCACGGCGTCTTCCTCAACGAGGTGATCCTGCGCTCCCAGGCGCAGGCGGTCTACGCGGCGGAGAACCTCGGCCATTTCGGGCTGAACCTGCGCCGCTACGCCCACTTCACCTCGCCGATCCGCCGCTACGCCGACCTCGTGGTGCACCGGGCGCTGATCACCGCGTGCGGGCTCGGCAAGGACGGGCTCCCCTCCGACATCTCGGTGCCCGAACTCGACCGGATCGGCGAGCAGATCTCGGCGGCCGAGCGCCGCGCCATGGCGGCCGAGCGCGAGACCATCGACCGGCTCATCGCCAACCACCTCGTGGACCGGGTCGGTGCGACCTTCTCGGGCCAGATTTCCGGGGTGACGCGCTCGGGCCTGTTCATCAAGCTCGACGAGACGGGCGCGGACGGCTTCGTGCCGGTCTCGACCATCGGCGCCGACTACTACCGCCACGAGGAGGGCCGCCACGCGCTCGTCGGCGAGCGCACCGGCGAGACCTTCCGGCTCGGCGACCGGGTGGAGGTGCGCCTCGTCGAGGCCGCGCCGAGCGCCGGGGCGCTGCGCTTCGAGCTGCTCTCGGAGGGCCGCGCCCGCTCCGGCGCCAAGCGGCCGGGTGCGAAGGTGGGGGCGAAGGCTTCGGCCGGGCGCCCGTTCAAGCCGAACCCGCCCGGCCGCCCCGCGGGCATCCGCACCACCGGCAACCGCCACCGCGGCTCGCGCCGCTAGGGGCTGCCGCGCCCCGCACCCGTTGACCCGGCGACGCGCACCGGCCACATCGGCGGAACGTTCCGGAAAGCCGCCCGCCATGGCCAACGTCCTCGTCATCGACAACTACGATTCCTTCACGTGGAATCTCGTCCACCTGATCGGCCCGCTCTGCGGCGCGGTCGATGTGGTGCGCAACGACCAGATCACCGTCGCGGGCATCCGGGAGCGGGCGCCGGACGCGCTGGTGCTCTCGCCCGGCCCCTGCACCCCGAACGAGGCCGGCATCTGCCTCGACGCGGTGAAGCAGCTCAGCGGCGAGATCCCGATCTTCGGCGTCTGCCTCGGGCTGCAGGCGATCGGGCAGGCCTTCGGCGGCGAGGTCGTGCGGGCGCCGACACCGATGCACGGCAAGGTCTCGACCATCCGGCACGGCGCGACGGGCATCTTCCGCGGCCTCAACGACAGCTTCGATGCCACGCGCTACCACTCGCTGGTGGTAGAGCGCGCGAAGCTGCCCGACACGCTCGGCGTGACCGCGGAGGCGGACGGGCTGATCATGGGGCTGGAGCACCGGGACCTGCCGGTGCACGCGGTGCAGTTCCATCCCGAGAGCGTGCTCTCGCACCACGGCAGCCGGATGCTCGGCAACTTCCTCGACATCGCGGCCGCCTGGAACGCCGAGCGGCGCCGCCCCGGGCATGCCGAGCGTGACAAGCGCGGTCCCGGCGTGCATTGACGCGCGGACCTGAGGCCGCACAGCACCCCGCGCGCATGGATTCGTTCAAGCCCCATCTGGCGAAGGTCGCGGGCGGCCTCGCGCTCGACCGCGCGGAGGCCCGCGCCGCCTTCGACGACCTGCTGTCGGGCGAGGTCACGCCCGTCCAGGCCGGCGCCTTCCTGATCGCCCTGAAGGTCCGCGGCGAGAGCCGGGACGAGATCGTCGGCGCCGTCGAGGCGATGCGCGCCCGCATGGTGCGGGTGGCGGGCGTGCCGGGCGCCGTCGACGTGGTCGGCACCGGGGGCGACCATTCGGGCAGCTACAACGTCTCGACGCTCGCCGCCCTCGTCACCGCCGCCTGCGGCGTGCCGGTGGCCAAGCACGGCAACCGCGCCGCCACCTCGCGCTCGGGCGCGGCCGACGTGCTCGCCGCGCTCGGCGTCAGGCTCGGGCTCCCGCCCGAGGGGCTGAGCCGCTGCCTCGCGGAGGCCGGGCTCTGCTTCATGTTCGCCCAGGCCCATCACGGCGCCATGCGGCACGTCGCGCCCGTACGGGCGGAGCTGCCGGTGCGCACCATCTTCAACCTGCTGGGGCCGCTCTCGAACCCGGCCGGCGTCGAGCACCAGCTCTTCGGCGTCTCGCAAGCCGCCTGGGCCGAGCCGCTGACCCACGTGCTGGCCGAACTCGGCAGCCGCCGGGTCTGGACGGTTCACGGCTCGGACGGGCTCGACGAGATCACGGTGACGGGGCCGACCGCGGTCGTCGCGCTGGAGGACGGGCGGATCTCGCGCTTCACCATCGACCCGCGCACGGTCGGGCTGCCGCTGCACGCCCTCGACGACCTGCGTGGCGGCGACCCCGAGCACAACGCCCGGGCGCTCGCAGGGGTGCTCGACGGCGCGCGCAACGCCTACCGCGACATCGCGGTTCTCAACGCGGGCGCCGCCCTCGTGGTCGCAGCCGCCGCCGGCACCCTGGAAGAGGGCGTCGTGCGGGCGCAGGATGCGATCGATTCGGGCGCCGCGCGCGCGACGCTCGCCCGCCTCGTCGCGGTCTCGAACGCCTAAGGAGCAGCGATGTCCTCCGCATCCACGCAAGAGGCCGTCCGGGACGATGCCGCGACGGACGCGTCCGAGCGCCCGAGCGTGCTCGCCCGCATCGAGGCCTACAAGCGCCGCGAGATCGCCGAGGCGAAGCTGCGCGTGCCGCTCTCCAAGCTCGAGAACCGCGTCGCCAAGGCCGAGCCGCCCCGCGGCTTCGCGGCGGCGATCCGCACCCATGTCGGGCAGGGCCGCCCGGCGCTCATCGCCGAGGTGAAGAAGGCCTCGCCCTCGAAGGGCCTGATCCGGGCCGATTTCGAGCCCGCCGCGCTCGCGAAGGCCTACGAGGCCGGCGGCGCCACCTGCCTGTCGGTACTTACCGACGAGCCCTCCTTCCAGGGCCGGCCCGAATACCTCACCGCGGCGCGCAAGGCCTGCGCGCTGCCGGTCCTGCGCAAGGATTTCCTGTTCGAACCCTACCAGGTCTACGAGGCCCGCGCCTGGGGCGCCGACTGCATCCTCGTCATCATGGCCTGCCTGGAGGACGAGGAGGCCGAGGCCCTCGTGGAGAGCGCCCACGACCTCGGCATGGACGCGCTGGTCGAGGTGCACGACGCGGCCGAACTCGCCCGCGCCATCCCGCTGGGTGCGGCGATGATCGGCGTGAACAACCGCAACCTGAAGACCTTCGAGGTCTCCTTCGAGACCGCGATCCGCTTGGCGCCGGGCATCCCGCAGGACCGCATCGCGGTGGCGGAGAGCGGCATCTCCACCCACGCCGACGTGCGGCGCCTGCGCGAGCACGGGCTCGACACGGTGCTGGTCGGCGAGAGCCTGATGCGGCAGGCCGACGTCACGGCCGCGACCCGCGGCCTGCTCTTCGGCGACAAGGCCTGAGGGAGCATGAGCGGCCTCACCCATCTCGACGCCAGCGGCGCGGCCAACATGGTCGACGTCACCGACAAGGCGGCGACCGACCGTACCGCGACCGCCGAGGGCTGCGTGGTGATGCGCCCCGAGACCCTGGCGCTGATCCGCGAGGGCGACGCCAAGAAGGGCGACGTGATCGGCACGGCGCGGCTCGCCGGCATCATGGCCGCCAAGCGCACCCACGAACTGATCCCTCTCTGCCACCCGCTGCTCCTCTCGAAGGTCCGGGTCGATTGCGCGGTCGACGAGGCCCTGCCGGGCCTGCGCGTGACCGCCGAGGTGCGGGTGCAGGGCCCGACCGGCGTCGAGATGGAGGCACTGACCGCGGTCTCGGTCGCCTGCCTCACGGTCTACGACATGGTGAAGGCGGTCGATCGCGGGATGCGCATCGAGGGCGTCCGGCTCATGGCCAAGGACGGCGGCCGCTCGGGCGCCTACAGGGCCGAGGCGTGAGCGGGCCGATCCCGGTCGCGGAGGCGCTTGCCCGGATCCTGGCGAGCGTGCCCGGGCCGGTCGAGGCCGAGGACGTGCCCCTCGCCCAGGCCGCCGGCCGGTCCCTCGCCGTGGACGTCGCGGCCACCCGCACGCAGCCGCCCTTCCGGGCGTCGGCCATGGACGGCTACGCGGTGCGCGCCCAGGACGCCGGCCGCGCCGGCGCGATCCTGCGGCGCGTCGGCACCAGCGCGGCGGGCCACGGCTTCCGCGGCGCGCTCGAGGCGGGTGAGGCGGTGCGGATCTTCACCGGCGCCCCCGTGCCGGAGGGCGCCGACGCGATCCTGATCCAGGAGAACGCCGAGGCGGAGGACGACACGGTGCGCGTGCTGGAGCCGGTCGTGCCCGAGCGCTTCGTCCGCCGCGCGGGGCTCGATTTCTCGGCCGGCGACACGCTCCTTCGGGCGGGCGAGACCCTCGACGCGCGCCGCCTCGCGCTCGCGGCCGCGGCCGGGCATCCCGTGCTCGGCCTGCGCCGCCGCCCCCGCGTCGCGATCCTGGCGACCGGCGACGAGCTGGTCCTTCCGGGCGCCGCGCCCGCCTGGGACCAGATCGTCGCCTCGAACACCTTCGCGCTCTCGGCCCTCGTCGGGTCGGCCGGCGGCGAGCCGGTCGATCTCGGCGTGGTCCGCGACGAGCACGCCGCCCTGGAGGAGGCCTTCCGCCGCGCGCGCGGAGCCCGGGCCGACCTTCTGGTGACGCTAGGCGGCGCCTCGGTCGGCGACCACGACCTCGTCCAGGCGGCGCTGGCGAAGGAGGGGCTGGAACTCGGATTCTGGCGGGTGGCGCTGCGCCCCGGCAAGCCGCTGATGCACGGCCGGCTTGGGCCCATGCTGGTGATCGGGTTGCCCGGCAACCCGGTCTCCTCGATCGTCTGCGGCCTGCTCTTCGTCCTGCCGGCGATCCGCGCCCTGCTCGGCGATCCGAACGCGGGGGCCGACCGCAGCGAGCCGGCGCTCCTCGGCCGCGACCTCGAGGCCAATGACGGTCGCCAGGACTACATGCGGGCGACCCTGCGCACGGCGCCCGACCGCCTGCCCGAGGCGACACCGGAGCGGCGCCAGGATTCCTCGATGCTGGCGGTGCTCGGCCAGGCCGAGGCCCTGCTGATCCGCGAGCCGCACGCCCCGCCCGCGCGGGCGGGCGATCCCTGCCGCATCATCCGCCTGGATCGCCGGCTGGTCTGAAGCTCATCGAGGGGCGCCGCGGAACACCCCGCTTGCGGAACACTTGCGGAACGTTTAACGTGTTCGTGGTTTGTTTCCGAAGCCGCGATTCCGCCTGCCCCGAATGCGAGTGCTGCCCGATGCTGACGCGTAAACAGCTGGATCTCCTGCGCTTCATCCAGCAGCGGATGCGCGAGAGCGGCGTGCCGCCCTCCTTCGACGAGATGAAGGACGCGCTCGACCTCAAGTCGAAGTCGGGCATCCACCGGCTGATCACGGCGCTCGAGGAGCGCGGCTTCCTGCGCCGCCTACCGAACCGGGCCCGCGCCATCGAGGTGATCCGCCTGCCCGAGAGCCTCGGGCCCGCGACGGCCGCGGCAATGCCCGAGCCGCGCCGCTTCACCCCGAGCGTGGTCGAGGGCGGCCGGGCCAAGGCGGCGCCGCCCCGGCCCACCACCACCCAGTTCACCGACGAGCAGGGCCGCGCCGTCTCGATCCCGGTCATGGGCCGGATCGCCGCCGGCACGCCGATCTCGGCGATCCAGAACCAGAGCTCGGCCATCACACTGTCGCCGGACTTCCTGGCGGGCGGCGAGCACTACGCCCTGGAGGTGCGCGGCGACTCGATGGTCGAGGCCGGCATCCTCGACGGCGACCTCGTGGTGATCCGCAAGCAGGACACGGCCAACACCGGCGACATCATCGTGGCGCTGATCGACGACGAGGAGGCCACGCTGAAGCGCCTGCGCAAGCGCGGCTCCTCGATCGCGCTGGAGGCTGCCAACCCCGCCTACGAGACCCGCGTGCTCGGGCCCGACCGGGTGCAGATCCAGGGCCGGCTCGTCAGCCTCGTGCGCCGCTACTGAGCGGGCATCACGGATCGGGGTCGTCCGGCGGGCCGGGCGTCTCCTCCTGCGCGGGCTCCGCGGTCTCCGGCCGCGGGGCCTTTTCCGTCTGCGGGGGCGGCCGCGCGGCCGGCCACCAGGGCGCGGACCGGGCGGGATCGCGGGCGTGGTGCACGGCGAGCGAGCCGCCCGCGGCGACGCGCAAAGCCGTCGCACCGTGCCGGGCCAGATAGGCCCGGTCGATCACCAGGGCGGCGGCGCAACCGGGTGGCGCGGCGAGGCCCGTGACGATCACGGCGGCGCGGGCGCAATCCTCCGCGAAGGCGCGACGGTCGCGCACCAGGGCGACGGCGCGCCCGTCCGCGAGGTGTCCGACGCAGCCGAGCCGGTCGCAGGTGCCGCCGCCCAGATCCGCGGGCTTTCGCCCGTCGCCGTCCGCCTTCAGCCACTGCTCGAGCACGAAGCCCGAGGGGCGCCCGAGCGTGATCAGCCGCCCGTCCGCACCGCGCAGCGCCGCCCCGCCGCCCTGCCGGTCGACGTAGAGGTCGTGGCGCTCCGGAGCCGCCGCGAGGGCGAGCCCGCAGGCGCCGGGCAGGAGCGCGAGCCAGCGCAGGCCGGAGACCGGCAGCGTCGCGAGCAGGAGCGCGGCGGCCAGCAGCCCGAGGGCCGCGCTGCCGAAGGCCGGCACCACCAGGGTCGCGCCCCCGAAGCCCTCGATCCACCCCGAGATCGCCAGCATCCCCCGCACCGCCTGCCCCATCAGCCACCAGACCGGCAGGTCGAGGGCGAAGGGGTAGGCCAGGAT
>NZ_LSIX01000621.1:0-6514 GCF_001556475.1 Methylobacterium sp. CCH5-D2
GAGGGCTAACGCCGCCGCACCTCAGCCGTGCCAGACGTTATGGGTCCGCGACCTAATGCGGTCGTTTCCTCCCAGGCTCCGCCCGCCCGGCTCACCGCCCCGGCGGCCCTATTTGTTGAAGAGCTTATGATCGGACTCAATTTGGCTGCTCTGCACGACAGCCTCTCGATTGCGATAGAGGTTCGCTCAGCACCATGTGGCGTCTCAAATCTCCCTGCCATGTGTTCCATCTAGGTTTGGAAAAAACCATTCCAGATATGACACTTCACTTGCGTACCATATTATCTCAACTAGTGATCGCAACTTACTCGGGAAAAAACTCGGCGATATCGCAATTATACAACAGAGAAAAACCGGTAAAATTTGACATATCTGATGGCGGCCCGGGCATACGCGCGTGTTGGACAATGACCATTTGGCCGGACATCGGCCACAGTCCTCCGCCGATTGTCCCCAACATAGGATTTCCTACCATGGCTCTGCTCAACATCGGCTCCCTGCTGAATGGCACGGCTCAGAACAGCGTTCTCGACCTTGGCGTAGTCGCAAATCTGCCTGGGGTGGTATCCCTTGACGGCGCCGTCGATGTGCTTACCCCAGCCGGCACAGCCCTCAACGTCGATGCCGACCTTCAGCTGCTCAGCGGCACCGATGTGGGCGACGTGCTGGACGCGGTTCTCGGAGGTGGTTTGATCTTCGGGCAGGACGGCAACGACACCCTGAACGGCAACGCCGGCAACGATGTCATGGACGGCGGCAGCGGCGATGACACACTTTTCGGCGGCCTCGGCAACGACACCCTGCTCGGAGCAGGAGGGAATGACTTCATCGATGGGGGGAGCGGAGACGACTTGATCTTTGGTGGCCGCGGCTCGGATACAATCGTCGGAAACGGCGGACGAGACACAGTTTTTGGCGGACAGGATACCGACTTGATCAACTATACGGCCTCGCCAGATGGAGCGATTTTGCTCGGAAACATGGGGAATGATTTGATCTATGGTGGGTCCGGCGCCGACACCATCTTTGGCGGCCAGGACGAAGACAGGATCTTCGGCGGCGGCGGAGATGATATAATAAACGGTGACCTCGGCAACGACATCATTACGGGAGGTTCTGGCGCGGACCGGTTCGTGTTCAACAACCCGATTAACGGGCTTTTGAGCGGATCTGATCGCATCACCGACTTCAACGCTGGGGCAGGCGACCGGCTTGCGCTGAACGGGCAGAGCTACTTTCTCAGCAGCGACGCGAATGGCAACGCTGTCCTCACGCTCTCCGGAGGCGGCAACGTAACCCTCGAGGGCGTCGCAGCAGGCTCAGTCCAGAGCAGTTGGTTTGCCTAGTCTCCAACTACTCAGAAGCTAAGGCCGATCTCAGTTCGCACGCCGACAGGGACTCGGCGATGGTCGGAACGTTGCTGACCGACCTGTCTTCATGCGCTGTATCGACCCAAAAGTCGATTTCCCGCGGGCCTTCCTGCCATTGCGCCATAGGTAGGGAGATCCGCGGGAGGCTCAGCCTCCGAAGCCCCGCCGTGGCGGGTTTTTTCGTCGTCGCTGGTCTGGATGGTCGGCCGACACATTATCACGAGTATCGGCCTTTGGCTCGGGACCAGGCTCGATTGCGCAGTGAACAAGCCGCTTGTTACAGATGCATGAAGGGTCGGCCCATCGCCAAGCCCACTTCCGGCGCGTGTCGCCTGATGGCCCCCTCCGGCGCCGGCATCTGCTGGACATTTCAGCCCGCGCGGCCTCGCCGCGGCGGGTTTTTTCATGTGCACGCGGCCTTCAGGAGAAATAGCCCGGTGCAGCCGGGATAGATTGGCACTTAACAGAGATGTGATGGTCGCGTACCGTCCTCCCAAATTCTAGCCTCTCGGTCTGTGAGGAGATGTTCATGGCGCTCGAGCTTTTTGGAACCTCTGGACCAGATCTCTTTGAGAGCGGCGAAGAAGAGGAGAGGATTAACATACAGGGGAACGGCGGCGATGACGTTTTCAACATCAAAGGCGACGACGACGGCATCAATGAGTTTAGCGTCACGGCGGGTAGTGGCAACGATGCGCTAAACGTCGATTACAGCAACGGCACGTTCGACGCGGGTGCCGGTACAGACACGCTCGACCTTATCGAGGGGCGTGTGACGTTTCTCGGCGGTTCAGGGGTGGATACCCTTAGAGTCAGGGGCAAAACCGTTTGGCCTGAGCGTGGCAGATGAGGGCGCAGGCGAGCGTCGTGAAGGCGAGGTGCAGTTCGGCGCGGCGCTCGTAACGGATAGCGAGGCGGCGGAAGCGGGCCAGCCACGCCAGGGTGCGCTCCACGATCCAGCGGTAGCGTCCCAGGCGCTCGCGGCTCTTGATGCCGCGCCGGGCTATCCGAGGCGTGATGCTGCGGGCCCGGCACTCGCGCCGACAGCGGCGATGATCGTAGCCCTTGTCAGCGTGCAGCTTGTCTGGTCTGCGTCGCGGGCGACCGCGCCGACCTGTGCGCACGCCCGGCACCGCATCCAGCGTGGCGGCCAGCATGCGGCTGTCGTGGCAGTTGGCCCCGGTGAGCCTCAGGCCGAGCGGTGTGCCGTTGGCGTCCACGACAAGGTGGCGCTTCGTCCCCGGCTTGCCCCGGTCCGTCGGGTTCGGGCCCGTCGCGAAACCCCTTTTTTTGCGGGCAGGCTGGCGCTGTCGAGAGCGGCCCGCGACCAGTCGAGTGCGTCCGCGTCCTGAAGCCGCTCCAGCATCACGCGGTGGAGCGCGGCCCAGACGCCGGCTGCCTGCCATGCGGCCAGCCGACGCCAGCTCGTCTTGCCGCTGCAACCGATCTCCGCGCGCGGCAGGTGCTTCCACTGCATGCCGGTGCGCAGGACCAAGAGAATGCCGGCCAACGCCGCCCGGTCCGAGGCACGAGGGCGGCCACCTTGCGGCTTCTCAGGTTCAGGCGGCAGAAGCGGCTCGATCACCGCCCAGAGGTCGTCAGGTACGAGAGCGTCCATGCCCTCTCAACCCGCCCAAGCCAGTTTTGTCCCACGCTCTTATCCAGGCAGTCGAGCATGTTCGCGTGCGCCCTCTGCCAGTGCTCGCCGTAGAAGCCGGGGCATGCCGACTTGCCCAGGCTCAGACGATCCGAGCCGGAGCGCCACGTGTAGAGTAAAGAGATCGGAATGGCGGGGCGAGGTGCGCTTACATCGGCGCGGCATAGGGGAGGGCAGGTCGGCCAGCTATCGCGCGGAGGTCACATCCGCTCCGCTGCTTACTATGGGCTTGCCGACGCTATATTACGGTAACCAATTGTAGGACTAAGCAATGGTGCCGCAAGAGGGATTCGAACCCCCGACCCCCTCATTACGAATGAGGTGCTCTACCAGCTGAGCTATTGCGGCGGCAGCGGTCACGCGATGGCGATCCGTGCGGTGGTAGGCTCTTAGCCGCCCCGACTCCGCTTGGCAAGACGGTCGGTGCCGGTTGGGAGAGGTGATGCTGCGCTGCAACACCTGTGACGCGCAGGGTGCCCATGCCCGGGTCAGTCTTGACCGGGGCCGGGGGCGCCGGAAGTCTACTGGTTCTGCCTTCGGGAGCCCACGATGCCGCTGCTCGCCCGTCTGCGTGCTTACGCCGCCGAGGCCTTCGGGACGGCCGGGGGAGGGGAGTCCGTGGACGACACGCACCTCGCCGCCACCGCGCTCCTCGTTCACATTGCTCGGGTAGATGGCGTTCTGGCCCCTGCGGAAACCGAGCGCCTCGCCCGCCTCGTGCAGAGGCGCGACGCCGCCGATGCGGAAGCCGCGCGCGCTCTGATCGCCCGGGCGATCGCCTTCGATGCGGAGACGCGCGACGTGGCCGACCTCGTGGAGATGATGCCCCACGGGATGGACGAGGCCGAGCGCACGCGCCTCGTGGCCATGGCCTGGGCTGTGGCGGCCGCGGACGGCGCGGTCGGGGAGTTCGAGGAGGCACTGGTCTGGCGCCTCGGCGCGCTGCTCGGGCTCGAAGAGGCGGCGGTCAGGTGGGCGCGCGCTTGCCGGGAGCCGGACGGCGCGAATGCGGGCGGGGCGCGATGATCGCGAGTCTCTGTCTTATCCTGCTGGCGCAGCTCGCCGGCGAGGCGCTCGCCCGCGGGGCGGGCCTGCCAGTGCCGGGGCCGGTTATCGGCATGGCGCTGCTCCTCGCCTTCCTCGTCATACGGGATCGGGGCCCGCGCCCGCTTCGGCGGCTCATGCCAAAGCCCCTGCTCGACGGGACGCTCGAGGGAACTGGTCGAGGGCTGCTCGCCAACCTCTCGCTGATGTTCGTGCCGGCCGGCGCCGGTATCGTCGGCCGGCTCGACGTCGTACAGTCGCAGGGCCTCAAGCTCGCCCTGGTCATCGTGGTCTCCACCGGCGCGGCGCTGGCCGCGACGGTTCTGATCTTCATCGGCGTGCAGCGCCTGCTCGACCGGATGACCACGCGGTGAACGGGGATTTTGCCCTTTGGGTTTATCTCTCACGCACGCCGCTGCTCTGGCTGACAGTGACGCTCGTCGCTTATCTCGTGGCCGACCGGATCTCAGCCGCGACCGGACGCCATCCGGTAGCAAACCCGGTACTCATCGCCATCGCGATCACGGCCTGCGTACTGAAGCTCACTGAGACGCCGTACCCGACCTACTTCGCGGGCGCGCAGTTCGTGCACTTCCTGCTCGGACCCGCCACCGTGGTGCTGGCCCTACCACTCTACGAGCACCGTGCCACGGTGCTTCGCGCGGCCCTGCCGATGCTGGCGGCCCTCTGCGCGGGCTGCGCCACAGCCCTCGTCACGGCGGTCGGTCTCGCGCGTCTGCTGGGCATTCCGGAGCCGGTCATCGTCTCTCTCAGCCCGAAATCCGTGACCTCCGGCGTAGCCATGGGCATCTCGGAGGCGCTCGGCGGCGACCCGACGCTGACCGCCGTGCTGGTGATGACCACCGGCATCGTCGGCGCCATCTTGGTCACCCCGCTGATGCAGATCATGCGCATCCGGGACATGCGCGCTCGTGGCTTCGCGGCTGGCCTCGCCGCCCACGGCGTCGGCACCGCCCGAGCCTTCCAGGTCAGCGAGGTCGCCGGCACCTTCGCGGGCATCGCCATGGGACTCAATGCTTTCCTGACGGCGATCGCCGTCCCGCTGGCCCTTCACCTCCTCACGTAACGGGATACCCAAGGGCCTCGAGGCCCTTGGGCCGGGATTTGGGCCGCCGCCCCGATATGACCCTGCCACCCAGCAGAGGTCCGCCGTGGAACCGTCGAGGCCCCCGGTTCCCAGCAACCCGGTCTCAGGTCTCCAATCGGTTCGCCACGTCCTCAGCGAGCGATAGGCTCGCTGTGAGGCCGGGGCTCTCAATGCCGAACAGGTGCACGAGACCGGGCAGGCCATGCTCGCTCGGGCCATCGATGCGGAAATCCTGGGTGGCCTCGCCGGGGCCTGACAGTTTTGGGCGGATGCCCGCATAGTCCGGCACCAGGGCACCGTCTGGCAGGCCGGGCCAGTAGCGCCGAATCGCCGCGTAGAACACTGCGCCGCGCTCCGGGTTCACTCGGTAGTCGAGCCTGTCGGTCCACTCGACATCGGGCCCGAAACGCATCCGCCCGGCGAGGTCCAGAGTCAGATGGATGCCGAGTCCGCCCTCGACGGGGGCCGGGTAGATCAGGCGGCCGAAGGCCGGCCGGCCCGAGCAGCCGAAATAGTTGCCGCGGGCCAGCACAAGGCGCGGCACGCGCGCCGCCGGGTAGTCTTCGGTGGCGCTGGCAAGCGCCTGCGCGCCGAAGCTCGCGGCGTTGACGATCGCATCGAACGGGTAGGTGCCGGGGTCCGCGCCGCCGAAATGGGCGACCCATCCCGCCCGTGCGCGCGCGAGCCGCTCCACCGGTGTGCCAAGCGCGAGCGCGCCACCGTTGTCCTTGATCTCGCCGAGCAGCGCCAGCATCAATCCGTGACTGTCAACGATGCCGGTGGAGCCCGAGAGCAGGGCCGCGGTGCAGGCGAGGTTCGGTTCGAGCCGCCGTGCCTCCTCCGCATCGAGTAGGGCGAGATCCTCGACGCCGTTCGCCGCTCCCTGGTCGCGGATCGCCGCGACCTTTGCGGCCTCCGCCTCGCTGGTGGCCACGACGAGCTTACCGCAGGCCCGGTGCGCGACGCCCCGGCTCGCGCAGAATGCGTAGAGCATCCGCCGGCCGACCACGCAATGGCGGGCGCGCAGCGATCCGGTCGGATAGTACAGGCCCGCGTGGATCACCTCAGAATTGCGCGAGGATATGCCTGATCCGAAAGCGCCTGCCGACTCTGCCACGATCACGTCGTGACCGCGAAGCACCATCGCCCGTGCGACCGCGAGGCCTATGATCCCAGCTCCGACGACGAGAATATCCATCTTGGCTTAACCTGTCTCGATCACCGTGCGCGGATGACAAGAAGCCTAAGGTTGTGCCGCCTCGTGCTCGCGGGCGAGGCGTAGCAGGTTCTGGCCGTAATTCGTCTTGGCGAAGAGCTCGCCCCGCGCCACCAGCT
>NZ_LSIX01000061.1:0-2108 GCF_001556475.1 Methylobacterium sp. CCH5-D2
GGCAGCGCTGCCGCCCGCGGGCGGGTCGACCGTCCGCGGGGCGCGGTCGCGACCCGGCGCCGGATGACGGGGCGGGACCGCGCACGGCCTCCCGTGCGGCTGCGGCGCGGGGTTCGGTCCTCACGCGGCGTCCCGCCGGTCCGGATGCCGCAGATGCAGGCGCCGCAGGACCCGGGCCTCGTCGGCGGCGATGTGGGCGGCGGTCATCAGATCGGCCACGACCGCGGCGACGGTCTCCAGCGTCCGCGCGTCGGCGGCCCGCCCCCTCGCTGCCCCGAGGAGGTCGGCCGCCGCGCCCCGGAGCGCGTCCGCGTCCAGGGCTTCCAGGGCGGCGCGCGCGGCCTCGATCGGCCCGTCGAAGCCGGGCGCGTGGATCAGGTCGTTGAGGCCCGCCTGGGCGCCGGCCGCCGCCGTGTCGAGCGCGGCCAGGGCGAAGGCGTGCCGCAGCCAGGAGCGGTGGGCGACCTCGGAGGCGGTCCTGAGGGTGGAGAACCGGGCGATCCGGTCTCCGTTCAGGCTCCCGCGCCGCCCGGCCCGGGCCGGCTCGGCCGTCAGCGTGTCGAGAAGGCTCCCGCGCAGGGTGCCCAGCGCCCACGCCCGGCGCTTCGCGTCGTCGGCGTTGAGGAACCCCGTGCTCAGGAAGGCCACGATGCTGGAGATCGCGAACAGGGCCGCCTCGTCCAGGAACGCCTGCAGGTCGTAGGATTGCGGGTTCGCGGGCGAGAGGAACACCGGGAAGAAGACGAGCAGCACGGAGCCGAGGCTCGCGGTCCCCTTGCCGAGGCTCAGGAAGCAGCCGGTGAAGACGACCGGGGCGATCGCGATGGCGAGGAGCGGGAAGCCCTGGCCGCCGTCCAGGACGAGGAACCGGACGATCCCGGCCGCCGCGATAGCGGCCGGAATGCCGAGCAGGGCGCCCCGCGCGTAGGCGGCGGGCGCGGGGTTGATCGCCATGACGCCCGCGAACGCCGCGATCTGCATGAGGCCGGGGGTGGTTTCGGGCCAGCCGCTGAGGATGAACAGCGCCGCGCTGACCGCCACCGTGATCACGGCCCGCAGCGCCTGGCGCAGCGCGTCCGGGAACGCCCGGTGCAGGGGCAGATCGACGTCCCGCAGGGGCGCGCGGCCCGTCTCGAGCGCGCGGACCCCGTCCGCGATCCAGGCCTCCTGCCGCAGCAGGTCCGCGGCGCGGCGCAGGAGCAGGACGGTCTCGGGCGAGGCGCCGCCCGCCGTCGCCGCCCGCAGGTCCGCCTCCAGCGCCGGGGCGGCCGCGGGGTCTCCATCGAGTCCCGCCTCCACGCGTCGGCCGACCGCCCGCGCGGCGGCCGGCTCGCGGGCGGCGGCGCGGGCGAAGGCGCGGCCCGCGCCCACTTGGCCGATCAGCGCGGCGGCGGCGCTGCGTGCCCCGGCGGCCCGGTTGTGTCCGTCGTCGGTCTCGCCGGCCACGCCCACGATGTCGGCGCGCGTGCCCCCGACCGCGCGCAGGGCGGCTGCGGCCTCGTCCGGCGGGGGCGCCTCGCCCCGCAGGCCGCGCCGGACGAGGCCGCGCACCTGGGCCCGCGCCGCCCCGAGGCCGTCCCGGAGAGGTTTGAGCACCTGCGGGGCGCCCAGCGCGTCGTTGATGAACGTCACCGTGACGATGCCGATCGTGATCACCGCCACGCGGGCGACGGCCGCCTCGAAGACGTCGAGGGGCTGATCGATGTGGACGATCGTGATGATCGCGACGGTGTAGCCGGCCAGCACCGCCCCGTAGGCCTGCACGCCCTCGAAATGGGTCGCGAAGAACACGCACAGACCGAGCCAGGTCGTGAAGGCGACGAGCATCAGCACGCGGTCCTGGCCGAAGAGGGCCGCGAACAGGATCGAGACCACGAAGCCGGTCAGCGTACCCGCCATGCGGTAGAACGCCTTGGAGAGCGCCTGGCCGCGCCGCGGCTGGGATAGGATGCCGACGCAGACCGCGGCCGAGGAGGCACTCTCGAGCTGCAGCCAGAACGCGGCGTAGAGGGCGATGATCGTCGCGCTCCAGATCCGCAGGCCGTAGAGCCAAGCGCCGGCCGGGGGCGTCAGGCGGTCGAGGACCGCCTCCCAGCGGACCCGGCGCG
>NZ_LSIX01000622.1:0-16502 GCF_001556475.1 Methylobacterium sp. CCH5-D2
CCCCCACCCGGCCCGCGCCGCCGAGGCCCTGGTCACCGTCCAGGGCGATAACGCCGTCGAGGTGGTCGATCTCGACGCCGCCAAGGTCGTCCGCCGCATCCCCGTCTCCGGCTCGCCCGCCGGCATCGCGCTCTCGCCCGGCCGCGACACCGCCTACGTCACCCGCCCCGACCTACCGGGCCTCGCGGTGATCGACCTGAGGACCGACACGGTCACGCAGGATCTCAAGCTGCCCGGCGGCCCGCTCGGCATCGGCGTCGATCCGCGCGCCGGCACCGTCTACGTCGCCGACTGGTACGCCGCCCGCGTGCTGGTGCTGCGCCCCGAGGGCGGCAAGCTGGTTGCGGACGGGGAGATCGCGGTCGGACAATCCCCCTCCGGCCTCGCCGTGACCCCGGACGGCGCCACCCTGCTCGTGGCCAACCGCGAGGCCGACAGCGTCTCGGTGGTCGACATCGCCGCGCGCCGGGAGGTCGCCCGGGTGCCGGTGGGGAAGCACCCGTTCGGGCTCACCCTTGATGCGGAGGGGAAGCGCGCCTACACGGCGAACGTCACGGGCGACGACGTCTCGGTGATCGACGTGCCCGCGCGCCGCGAGGTCGGCCGGGTGAAGACCGGCGAGCGGCCCTACGTGGTGGCGCTCGCGGGTGGCCGCGGCTTCGTCACCGACCAGTACGGCAACAGCGTCACGGCCTTCGACCTCGCGACGCTGAAGAGCGTGGGCACGATCGATGTCGGCGACCATCCCGAGGGCATCGGCGCCGCCCGGGACGGCCGCCACCTCTACGTCGCCAACTGGGGCTCGAACACGCTGAGCGTCATCGATGCCGGGACGCTGAAGGTCGTGCGCGAGATCCCGACGGGCGACGGCCCGCGCGCCTTCGGGGATTTCCTGCGGTAGGGTCCGCCCGCTCCCGGGACGCTCAGGCCGCCTCCGGCGGCTCGTCCGGGTCGGGCGCGCCGGAGGAGTTCAGGATGTCCTCCAACTCGTCCACCAGCATGTCGATCTGCTCGTGGGTGGCCAGCACCTTCACCACCTCGCCGCCCTCGGTGGCGAGCGCCAGCTCGATATGCGGGCCGACCCGGGTGGTCAGGACGCGGGCGAGGATCTTGATGGCGCTCATGCGGATCTCCCGGCAGGGCTCTCGGTCTGGTCGTCGGCACTGATGAGGCCCACCGCCAGGGCGGGGCCGCAGGTCGAGGCGAAGGCGGGCTCGCCCGCGATGCGGGCCGCCAGGATCGCGGTGAGGGGGATGGCGGCGCGCCCGAGCCGGGCGGCGAGGCGCTCGGCCAGGAACGCGCCGGCCCCGCAGGTGACCAGCGGTGCGTCGGCCGGCAGGTCGGGTCGCGAGAGCAGCGCGGCGGCCGCGTCGTGGAGCTGGCGCAGCTGCGCCTCGGCGAAATGGCGGGCCAGCGCGGCCCACTCGGCCGCGCTCCCCTCCCCGCGGTCGCGGCCCACCATCCGGGCGAGCCGCGTCTCGCTCTCGGGGATCGACTTGCCCTTGAGGTCGCCCGTGTGCTGCTGGTCCGCCTCCTCGGCGAGGTCGCCCAGGATGCGGTGGACGTCGCCCGCATGCGCGAAGGTCTCGGCCATCAGCCGGGTGCGCCGTCCGCGGAAGGGCGCGTGGTCGGCGAGCGCGAGGAGCGGCGTGCGCACCACGCCCGTGTAGACGAGTTCCCCCGTCTCCAGGCGCTCGGCGTCGCTGTAGCCCGCGCTCGCCGGCGCCCCGTCCACGATCGGGATCAGGTCGGCGGTGGTCGAGCCGATATCGACGAGCAGCGCGTGGCGGAGATGGCGCCCGACGAGCGCGGCGGTCGCGTGCCAGTTCGCCGAGGCGATGTCGGCGGCACAGCCCTCCGCCCGCTCCGGCGCGACGAAGCCGGCGCGGCCGGCGTAGATCCGCACGTCTCCGGCGAGGGTCCGCGCCGCCCAGCCGGCGAGCTGGGCCACCCCGTCGGCGCGGTCGGCAAAGCAGTCGGTCAGCTCGCCCGTCATGGTGACGGCGTGCTCCGCCTCGCCGCGGGTCCAGTCCGGCAGCCCGGCCAGCGTCTTGTCGAGCGCGGGCAGGCCGCGCCAGAGCGGGCAGGCCGCCTGCACCACGTCGCGCACGACGCCGTCCTCGACGAGCGCCGCCTTGACGTGCACCCCCCCGAGATCCCACCCGATTCTTCTGCGACTTGATGTCGAAGCAACTGACACGAGGCGTCTCGATGGAGGAGCGGGTGGAGGGTTTCGCGGTGATCCCGGTGCTCGACCTGCGTCACGGCCGGGTGGTCCGGGCGCGCCGGGGCGAGCGCGACTCCTATGCCCCGATCGAGACGCCCTTGGCAAAGGGCTCGGCACCGGGCGCGGTCGCGGCCGGGATCCTGGCGGCCTTCCCCGCCCCGATCCTCTACGTGGCCGACCTCGACGCGATCATCGACGGCGGCCCGCCCGACCGCGCCGCCCTGGAGGCCATCGCGCGGGCCTGCCCCGGCACGGTGCTCTGGGTCGATGCGGGCTTCCACGACCGGGCCGCGACCGAGGCCTTCGCGGATGCCGGGCTCGGCCGCCCGGTGATCGGCAGCGAGAGCCAGCGCGACGCCGACCTCGTGCGGGCGCTCGGCGACCGGGCGGTGCTCTCCCTCGACAGCCGAGGTGACGAGCGGCTCGGTCCGGCCGCGCTCCACGACGATCCGGATCTCTGGCCCCGCGACGTGATCGTGATGACGCTCGCCCGCGTCGGCGCCGATGCCGGTCCCGACCTCGACGGCATCCGCGACGTCCGGCGCCGGGCGCCCGGCGCGCGCGTCCACGCGGCCGGCGGCGTGCGCGGGCCGGACGACCTCGCGGCGCTCGCGCAAGCGGGCGCGGCCGGCGCCCTGGTCGCGACCGCGCTCCACGACGGGCGCCTGCGCCCGGAGGACATGGCGGCGCTCGCCCGGTAAACTTCCGGGGCCGGACCGGCGCTGCTATAGGCTGGTCCGACCCCGATCGACGGCACGACGAGCAATGGAAAAATTCACCACCCTGGAGGGCGTCGCGGCGCCCATGCGGATCATCAACATCGACACCGACCGCATCATCCCGAAGCAGTACCTCAAGACGATCAAGCGCACCGGCCTCGGCAAGGGCCTGTTCTCCGAGATGCGCTACAACGAGGACGGCTCGGACAACCCGGACTTCGTCCTCAACCGGCCGGCCTACCGCAACGCCAAGATCCTGGTGGTGGGCGACAATTTCGGCTGCGGCTCCTCGCGCGAGCACGCCCCCTGGGCGCTGGCCGATTTCGGCATCCGCTGCGTGATCTCGACGAGCTTCGCCGACATCTTCTTCAACAACTGCGCCAAGAACGGCATCCTGGCGATCGTGGTCTCTCCCGAGGATCTTGAGAAGCTGTTCGAGGATGCCGAGCGGGGCCAGAACGCCACGCTCTCGATCGACCTCGAAGCCCAGACCATCCGCGGCCCCGACGGCGGAACGCTGCACTTCGACATCGACCCGGCCCGCAAGCACAACCTGCTCAACGGCCTCGACGAGATCGGCCTGACGCTGGAGCGGGCGTCCGCCATCGACGCCTACGAGGCCAAGCTCGCGGAGCGCGGCTGGGCCTGAGGGCGGCCTGCGTCGCGCCGGGGCCCTTTCCCGGGCGTATGAAGCGTCAGCGGAATGCGACCCGGGACCCAGCACAGGAAGACGCGAAGCGACCATTCTGCTGCGCTGGTGCCGAAGATGGAGCCGCTTCGCGGCCCTTTATTCTCTGGATCCCGGATCGCCTTCCACTTCGTTCCAGGCGTCCGGGAAAAGGGCGAGGGCGATCGACGCGCACCGGAGACGCGGCCTCCGGGCAACCTGATCACGGTTCCTTTACCTTGATGCCGCCTTGAATGGGCGGCATCCGAGACCGCAAGGAGCCGCCTGATGACGACGACGCCGCGCGCCACGATCCTCTCCCTGCTGGGGCTCGCCGGGATGCTGGCGGCCGTGCCCGCCCGGGCGAGCTTCGACGCGTGTCTGGCCGGCATCCAGGCCCAGGCGGCCCAGCAGGGCGTCTCGGCCCAGGCCTTCCGGGCGGCGACGGCCGGCATCAGCTTCGACGACAAGGTCATCGAGCTCTCCCAGGCCCAGCCCGAGTTCAAGACGCCGATCTGGGACTACATGGCCGCCCTCGTGGACGAGGAGCGGGTCGAGGACGGGCGCGCGGCCATGCGCCAGCACGCGGCGGCGCTGGCGCAGGCCGAGGCGCGCTACGGCGTCGATCGCCACACCATCGCGGCGGTCTGGGGCGTCGAATCGAATTTCGGCAAGAACCTCGGCAAGATGCCGCTGGTGCAGTCGCTGGCCACCCTCGCCTGCTCGGGCAACCGGCGCCGGGACTTCTTCCGCGGGGAACTCCTCGCCACCCTCAAGATCATCGCCCACGGCGACATCGCGCCCGAGCGCCTGACCGGCTCCTGGGCCGGCGCCTTCGGCCAGACCCAGTTCATGCCGACCACCTACCAGCGCCTCGCGGTCGATCTCGACGGCGACGGGCGCCGCGACGTGGTCGATTCGGTGGCCGACGCGGTGGGCTCCACGGCGAACTTCCTGCGCGCCGCCAAGTGGAACAACGGCACGCCCTGGGGCTACGAGGTGCGCCTGCCGCGCGGCTTCAACGTCGCGGCGGCCGGCCGCAAGAACAAGCACGCGGTCGGCCACTGGGCCTCGCTCGGCGTGACCCGGGTCGATGGCCGCCCGCTCTCGGGCGAGGGCCCGGCCGGCATCATCGCGCCGGCGGGCGTCGACGGTCCGGCCTTTCTGGTGACGAAGAACTTCGACGCGATCTACTCCTACAACGCGGCCGAGTCCTACGGGCTCGCGATCGCGGTGCTCTCCGACCGGCTGCGCGGGCGCCCCGGCGTCCAGGCCGAGTGGCCGACCGACGACCCGCCTCTGTCGCGCGCCGAGCGCCGCGACCTGCAGGTCCGCCTGACGCGGCGCGGCTACGACGTCGGCGAGCCGGACGGCAAGGTCGGCCAGAAGACCCGCGACGCGATCAAGGCGGTCGAGCGCGAGCTCGGCATGCCGCAGACCGGCCGCCCGGGCGGCAAGGTGCTGGAAGCGCTGCGGCGGGGGTGAGACTACGGGCCTGCGGTCCAGCACCTCCGTGCCACGCGTGATGCCTATGGGAGCGGAAATGCTTCCCGCAGCCCCGCAACAAACGTTTCGGCCTGCGCCACCGCGCGGGTCGCATCCTCCAGCGATAGAGGCCCCGCGGCGTAATCTCCCTGCAGGCGGACCTGCTGTACCTTGTTGAGCGCCTTGCTGTAGGCGACATCCAACTGGCCGGTCTGCACCAGTTCCCTGCTGAACAGGCTGATCAGGCCGTTATGCGTCTTTGGACCGGGACCCTCGGAGACGATGCCCTTGATCCGCAGGGCCGCGTGGACGGCATCGAACATTGCGTAGTAGGCCCTGTTCCGGCCCCAGCCGCATCACCCTCTCGCACCAGCATCCGCGCCGACTCAAGGGCCCGGATCGAGCGTGCGCGGAAGAATTGCGGCGTGTCGCCCTCGCTCACAGGCGCACCCCCTCGCGCTTGACGGCAGCGAGGAGCGCCGGATTGTTGAACGTCTCGGGCGAGCGCAGGTCTTCGTCCCAGAGCGGCAGGACGTTCACGAGGACGTCCGTCTCCAACAGCACGTCGACGGCGACATCCGCCATGTCGAGCGTGACCTTCATGCGGTCGCCTCTCTCCCCCTCGAGCACCAGTGCCAGATCGGCGTCGCTCTCGTGCGTGTGGGTCTGGCGGGCGCGGCTGCCGAACAGGATCGCCTCGCGGATCGGGTAGCGGCCGTCGAGCCGGTGCAGGAACGCTTCCACCGCGCGCCGCGTCTGCGGATCCATCTGGCCCGGCACTTCCGCGGGGAGGTCCGGATGAGCGAGCACCATCCGGGCGATCTCGTCCTGCTGGGCAGGGGGTAATTGCCGTGCCCGCGCCAGGGCCCGATCGAGCAGCGTCGTCATCGCTTCCCGCTCCGAAACGCGTCGCGAGCATCCTACAGACGATCCCCGCCCACGGAAGATGGACGCGCCGCGGCCAAAGAAAAACCCGCCCCGGACGGACCGGCGCGGGCTTTCCTCAACGGCGCCGCCCCGGAGGGCGGCAAGTCCAGAAAGCTTACTCGGCGGCGGCCGGAGCGGCCTTCGCGCCCTTCGGGGCCTTGTTGCGTTCGACGCGCTCGACGATGCGGGCCGACTTACCGCGGCGGTCGCGCAGGTAGTACAGCTTGGCGCGGCGCACCTTGCCGCGGCGGGCCACCTTGATCGAGTCGATCATCGGGGAGTGCACCGGGAAGACGCGCTCGACGCCCTCGCCGTAGGAGATCTTGCGGACCGTGAAGCTCTCGTTGAGGCCGCCGCCCGAGCGGGCGATGCAGACGCCCTCGTAGGCCTGGACGCGGGTGCGCTCACCCTCCTTCACGCGGACGTTCACGATCAGGGTGTCGCCCGGCTCGAAATCCGGAATGGTCTTGGCGAGGCGCGCGACTTCCTCGCGCTCCAGCTGCTCGATGATGTTCATGGCAATGCTCCAGCCGTTGCGTCCCGGATCCCCGGATGGGATCGGCACGCCAGGATTTCGGCGATCCTGTTGTGAGTTGGCGGTGCCGTTACAGGATCGGGACGGGTTTGTCGATCCTCGGTCGCACCGGGACCCGCGGTTGAGAAAATCCGCGTGCCGGGCCACATGAGGGGCGGCGCACGCGCGGCGCCGTTCCCGGCCGGCCTTGAACCGGCGCAGCGGACGAGGATTCCCCATGTTCATCCAGACCGAAGCCACCCCGAACCCCGCCACCCTGAAGTTCCTGCCGGGCCGCGTCGTCCTGCCCGAGGGCACCTTCGAGGCGAAGGACGCAGGAGGCGCCGCCCGCTCGCCGCTGGCCTCCCGCCTGTTCGGGGTGCCGGGCGTGGCCGGCGTCTATTTCGGGCACGACTTCATCTCGGTCACCAAGGCCGAGGGCGACGATTCCTGGCCCCAGGTGAAGCCCGCCGTGCTCGGCGCCATCATGGAGCATTTCCAGTCCGGCGCTCCCGTGCTGGAGGACGCCGCCGACGCCGCCGACGACACCTCGGAGGAGTTCTACGACGCGGCCGACCACGACACGGTCGTGACCATCAAGGACCTGCTGGAGACCCGGGTGCGCCCCGCGGTGGCGGGCGACGGCGGCGACATCACCTTCCGGGGCTACAAGGAGGGCGTGGTCTACCTCGAGATGAAGGGCGCCTGCTCGGGCTGCCCCTCCTCCACCGCGACGCTGCGCCAGGGCGTGCAGAACCTGTTCCGCCACTTCCTGCCGCAGATCCGCGAGGTCCAGGCGGTCTGAGGCGCCAGCGGGGACGCCCGGGACAGACGCCCGGGACAGACGCCCGGGACCGACGCCCGCGCGCAACACCCGAGGCCCAACCCTGTGCAAGCACGGCCGCTCCGCCTGACGGGGCGGCCGTTTTGCCGTAGGGTCGTCTGCGTATCCATCGACTGGGCCGGCGGGAGGGCGTCGGCGACGGGAGTGAGCTTGCGTATCCTGGCCATCGACACGGCGCTCGACCTCTGCTCCGCCTGCGTCCTCGACGACGCGGCCGAGGCGCCGCTCGCGCAGGAGAGCATGGCGCTCGCCCGCGGCCATGCCGAGGCCCTGCTGCCCCTGGTCGAGCGGGTGATGGCCCGCGTCGAGGGCGGCTTCGAGAGCCTGGAGCGGATCGCCGTCACGGTCGGGCCCGGCAGCTACACGGGATTGCGCGTCGGGCTCTCGGCCGCGCGGGCGCTGGGGCTGGCGCTGGGGAAGCCGGTGGTGGGCGTCACCACGCTCTCCGCCCTGCTGACCCCGCTGCTCGCCGCCAACCACGAGGGCACGCTCGCCGCCGCGATCGACGCCCGCCACGGCGCCGTCTACCTGCTGGCGCTGAGCGCGGGCGAGGGCATCGTGGTGCCGCCCGCCCACATCACGGTCGAGGCGGCCGCCGGGCGGCTGGGCGCCGGTCCCGTGACGCTCGTCGGCTCGGGCGCGCCCGCGCTCGCCGCCGCCCTCCAGGCCCGCGGCGTGCCCGCCCTGGTCGCCGACACCGCGGGTCCCGACATCGTCTCGGTCGCCTCCCTGGGGCAGGTGGCCGACCCCGCCCAGGCCCTGCCCCGGCCGATGTACCTGCGCGGGCCCGACGCCCAGCCCCAGGACCACGCCCGCCTCGCCCGCCGATGACCCGTCCCGTCTCGCCCTTCTGGCCCTACGAGTGGTGGCTCTCCTGGTGGGACGCGCTCCTGCCCGAGCCTTACGTCGCGCCGCTCACGGATGCCGCCCAGGCGCGGGCGATGGCGCGCCTCCACGCCACCGCCTTCGCCCGGCCCTGGGACGCGCACGAGTTCGAGCGGATGCTGTGCGAGCGCTCGACCCACGCCCACGCCCTCTGGCGGGCCGGCACGCTTCAGGGCTTCATCCTGTCGCGGCAGGCCGCCGACGAGGCCGAGATCCTCACCGTCGTCCTGGCGCCCACGGCCCGCGGCGGCGGCCTGAGCCACCGCCTGCTGCGCGAGCATCTCGCCGCGCTCGCCCGCGCCCGCGTCGCCGCGGTGCATCTGGAGGTGGACGAGGGCAACGCGCCCGCGCTGAAGCTCTACGCCCGGCACGGCTTCGTCCGGGTCGGGCAGCGCACCGGCTACTACCTGAAGGCGGACGGCAGCCGCGCCACCGCGCTCACCATGCGGGCCGACCTCGCATGAGGCGCGCGACGAGGCTCCCGCGGTGACACGGATCGGCATCGCCGCCCGCCTCGCGGTGATGGCCGCGGCCTTCGGGCTGCTCGTCGGCCCGCACTGGCTGGGCTTGCGCCTCGGGCGCCCCTCCGGCCGGGCGCCGGTGCTGTTCCACCGCCTGTTCCTGCGCCTCTTCGGCGTGCGGGTGACGCAGAGCGGCACACCGCCGCGGCCCGGCGAGCCGGCCCTGGTGCTGGCCAACCACGTCTCCTGGCTCGACATCGTGGCGCTGGGCTCGCTCCGCCCGCTCTCCTTCGTGGCGAAGTCCGAGATCGCCGGCTGGCCGGTGATCGGCTGGTTCGCGGTGCTGCAGCAGACCCTCTTCATCGACCGGGCGCGGCGCGGGGCGACCGCCGAGGTCAACCGGGCGCTGGGCCAGCGTCTCGCGGCGGGCGAGCTGATCGTGCTGTTCGCGGAGGGCACGACCGGCGACGGCACCCGGCTCCTGCCCTTCCGCTCCTCGCTCGTCGGCGCCGCCCGCACGGCGATCGAGGCCGAGGAGGGCCGCCTGCCGCATCTGCGCCTGCAGCCCCTGGCGCTCGCCTATCCGCGCCGCAACGGGATGCCGGTGACCCGGGCCGAGCGGCCGGACGTGGCCTGGTACGGCGACATGGAGCTGGCGCCCCATCTCGCGACCTTCCTGCGCGAGGGGCCGATCGACGTGCACGTGGCCTGGGGCGCGCCGATCGCCTTCGAGGCCGGCACCGACCGCAAGCGCGCCACCGCCCTGGCCGAGGCGGCGGTGCGGGGCGCCTTGCGCGAGCTGCGGGCCGGGACGCCGCAGGCCGGCACGACGGTCGGCACGCGCCCCTCCGACGTTCCTGCTCCGGCCGGCGACCTCGCACCGGTCTGAGTCGACGCCGGCTCCGCGGCCCGCTCCGAAGGAACCGCACCCGTTTCCCGGACGCCTGGAGCGTCAGCGGAAGGTGGTCCGGGACCTAGCGAACAGAGTGCCGCGAAGCGGCTCGATCTCCAGCACCGGTGCAGCATCCGGACGCTTCGCGACGTTCCGTGCTGGATCCCGGGTCGCATTCCGCTCGCGCTCCATGCGCCCGGGACAGGGGCGTCGGGAGGAGGCGGTCTCGGGGTGATCCGCGGCCGCCGCGACGCGCGGCCGAAACTGTGCTAGAGCCCGCCTCCCGCCGCCCAGTGAGGATTTCGCGGCCGGTCGACGGACAAGCGGGACCGGACGCGTTGAAGAAAGCCTTCGTCAAATCCTACGGCTGCCAGATGAACGCCTACGACGCCGCTCGCATGGCGGACGTGCTGGGCGCCGAGGGCTACGCGCCGACCGACACCGTGGAGGACGCCGACGTCGTCGTCCTCAACACCTGCCACATCCGCGAGAAGGCCGCCGAGAAGGTCTATTCCGAGCTCGGGCGCCTGCGCGAGCTGAAGGGCGAGCGCAAGCGCGCCGGCCTCGACACCCGCATCGTGGTGGCGGGCTGCGTGGCGCAGGCCGAGGGCGCCGAGATCGTCGCCCGGCAGCCCGCCGTCGACGTGGTGGTGGGCCCCCAGAGCTACCACCGCCTGCCCGACCTCATCGCCCGCTCGCGCGCGCGCCGCGTCGTCGACACCGAGTTCCCGGTCGAGGACAAGTTCGACCACCTGCCGGCCCGGCGCAACCGCGGCGTCGGCGCCTTCCTCACCGTGCAGGAGGGCTGCGACAAGTTCTGCGCCTTCTGCGTGGTGCCCTACACCCGCGGCGCCGAGGTCTCGCGCTCCGTCGCGGCCGTCGTCGGCGAGGCCGAGACGCTCGTCGCCGAGGGCGTGCGCGAGATCACCCTGATCGGCCAGAACGTGAACGCCTATCACGGCGTGGGCGCCGACGGCGCGGCCGCCACCCTGCCCGACCTGATGCGGGCGGTGGCCGCCATTCCGGGGGTCGCGCGCATCCGCTACACCACGAGCCACCCGAACGACATGGCCGAGGACCTGATCCGGGCGCATGCCGAGATCCCGGCCCTGATGCCCTACCTGCACCTGCCCGTGCAGTCGGGCTCCGACCGCATCCTCAAGGCGATGAACCGCAAGCACACGGGCGATCAGTACCGCCGCCTGATCGAGCGGGTGCGGGCGAGCCGGCCGGACATCGCCCTATCGTCCGACTTCATCGTGGGCTTCCCCGGCGAGACGGATGCGGACTTCGCCGACACGATGCGGCTCGTGGAGGACGTCGGCTTCCAGAGCGCCTTCTCGTTCAAGTACAGCCCGCGCCCCGGCACCCCCGCGGCCGAGCGGGCCGACGCCGTGCCCGAGGCCGTGAAGTCCGAGCGGCTGGCCGCGCTCCAGGCGCTCCTCGACCGGCAGCGCCACGCCTACCAGCGCGCCGCCGAGGGGCAGGTGTTCGAGGTCCTGGTCGAGAAGGCCGGGCGCCACCCCGGCCAGGTCGCCGGCAAGACGCCGCACCTGCTGGCCGTCCATTTCGAGGCGCCGGCCTCGACCATCGGCCGCGTCGTCGCGGTCCGCATCCGCGAGGCGGGGGCGAACAGCCTTCACGGCGAATTGGTCGCGCGGGCCGAGGCCGCGTGAGGCGACACCGCGCCTCTCCCGCCCCGCGCGGGAGGACCTATCTACGTCCCGTCACCAGAGGACCTGCCTTTGACGCCATCTGACGGAGCGGCCGGGCGGGGCGCGCCGCGCCCCCGCGGCGCCGGCCCCCGCGGCCCCTACGAGACCGCCGAGATCTCGCTCACCTTCGACGACAACCGGTTGGCCAGCCTCGTCTTCGGCCAGTACGACCAGAACGTCGCGCATATCGAGCGCCGCCTGGAGGTGACCGCGACGGCGCTCGGCAACCACCTCGTGGTCAAGGGACCGCCGGACGCCGCCGAACTCGCCCGCCGCGTGTTCGAGAAGCTCTACGACCGCGCCCGCGCGGGCGGCCCGCTCACGACCGGCGACGTCGACGGGGCGATCCAGGAGGCCACGGTCCAGGGCAACCTGTTCCCCTCCGCCGAGATCCCGGCCGAGACCGGCAACGGATCGGGCGGCAACGGCCAGCATTTCGAGCAGATCGCCACCCGCCGCCGCGGTGCGGTCCGCGCCCGCAACGCCGCGCAGGACGCCTACATCCGGGCCCTGCGCACGAACGAGCTCGTCTTCGCCGAGGGGCCGGCCGGCACCGGCAAGACCTGGCTGGCCGTCGGCCATGCGGTCTCGCTCCTCGAGCAGGGCCACGCCGAGCGGCTGATCCTGTCGCGCCCCGCCGTCGAGGCCGGCGAGCGCCTCGGCTTCCTGCCCGGCGACATGCGCGAGAAGGTCGATCCGTACCTGCGCCCGATCTACGACGCCCTCTACGACTTCATGGAGGCGCGCCACGTCGATCGCGGCCTGCAGACCGGCATCATCGAGATCGCGCCGCTCGCCTTCATGCGCGGGCGCACGCTCACCAACGCCGTGGTGCTGCTCGACGAGGCGCAGAACACCACCTCGATGCAGATGAAGATGTTCCTCACCCGGCTCGGCGAGAACTCGCGCATGATCGTCACGGGCGACCCGAGCCAGATCGACCTGCCGCCCGGCCAGAAATCCGGCCTCGTCGAGGCGGTCTCGGTCCTCGACGGCGTCGAGGGGATCGGGCGCGTGACCTTCAAGGACGTGGACGTGGTGCGCCACGACCTCGTGCGCCGCATCGTCACCGCCTACGAGCGCGCCTCCCACGGCGAATCGGAGGCCGACCGCAACCCGAACCCGCGCCGCCGGCCGCTCGCCTGACCATGCGGCGGACGCGGAGCCGGATCGAGGCCGAGATCGACGTGGCGATCGAGGATGCGCGCTGGGAGGAGGCCGTGCCGGACCTCGAACCTCTGGTGATTCGCGCCGTGGAGGCGGGGATCGCCGCCGCGCCCGCGCGGCCCGCGGGCGCCCTCGAGGTCAGCGTGCTGCTCGCGGACGACGAAGCCGTGCAGGAACTCAACCGCACGTGGCGGGCCAAGGACAAGCCCACCAACGTGCTGTCCTTCCCGGCGGCGCCCCAGCCGCGCCATGCGGGCGTCGCGACGCCGCTCGGTGACGTGGTTCTTGCGTATGACACGGTGCTGCGCGAGAGTACGGAGCAGTCGAAGCCGCTCCGCGACCACCTCGCCCACCTCCTCGTTCATGGCACCCTGCACCTGCTCGGACAGGACCACGAGACCGGCGAGGCCGAGGCCGACGCCATGGAGGCGCTCGAGATCGCGGCGCTGGCGGGGCTCGGCATCCCGAACCCCTACGCCGAAGACCATTTCGACGAGCCCCCCGATGCGCCTCCTTAGGCGGTCGGCGACCTCACCCCTGAACCGGACGACATGACCAACGATCGAAGTCGCGGCGCGGCCCAGGCCGCGTCCAGCATCCCCGAAGGCGAGCAGGGCCAGGCGCGCGAGCCCTGGTACGACCGCCTGCTCCAGGCCCTGCACCTGAAGCCGCGCGACAGCCTCCGCGACGACATCGAGGACGCACTCAGCGAGCCCGATTCGGGCGAGAACGGGTTCTCGCCCTACGAGCGCGCCATGCTCAAGAACGTGCTCGGCCTGCACAAGGTGCGGGTCGACGACGTGATGATCCCGCGGGCCGACATCGTCGCGGTCTCGATCGAGACGAGCCTCGGCGACCTGCTGCGGCTGTTCCGCACCGCCGGCCATTCCCGCCTTCCGGTCTACGGCGAGACGCTGGACGACCCCCGCGGCATGGTCCACATCCGCGACTTCGTCGATCACATCGCGGCCCGCGCCGAGGCGGAGGCGCGCCGCGGCGCGCCCGTGCCGGGCGCCCAGGCGGCGGCGATGGCCGGCACGATCGATCCGCAGAGCCCGGCGGCCCGCACCCGGCGCGGCGCGGCGCGCGCGCTGCGCATGCTCAACCTCGGCAACGTCGATCTCTCGGCGACCTTGGCCTCGACGCAGATCCAGCGCCCGGTCCTGTTCGTGCCGCCCTCCATGCCGGCGATCGACCTCCTGGTCCGCATGCAGGCCCAGCGCACCCACATGGCGCTCGTCATCGACGAGTACGGCGGCACCGACGGGCTGATCTCGATCGAGGACCTGATCGAGATGGTGGTGGGCGACATCGAGGACGAGCACGACGTGGCCGAGGGCCGGATGGTGCAACGCCTCGACGGCGAGGCGGAGATCTTCGTGGCGGATGCCCGCGCGCCGCTCGCCGAGGTCTCGGAGGCGACCGGCGTCGATCTGGTGGCGGCGGTGGGCGAGATGGCCGAGGAGATCGACACGCTCGGCGGCATGGTGGTGACGCTGGCCGGCCGCGTGCCCGCCCGCGGCGAGACCATCAGCGGCCCGGGCGAGCTGGAATTCGAGGTGCTCGACGCCGACCCGCGCCGCCTCAAGCGCCTGCGCTTCAAGCGCGGCCCCGCCCGGATCGAGGCGGTGGTGCCGCTGGCCCTGCCCCCGCCCGCCGCGGTCGCAGAGCCGCCGCGGGCGTAATCGAGGAGGCGTCACGCTTTCGGCGCCTTTTCCCGGCCAAGGGATCCGTCTACGGGTCCGGGACCGATGGCACTGACGCTCTCCCTTCACAGCCGCACCGCGCATCCCACGGACGGGCCGCGCGGGGGCGCAGGGCTCTTGCGCCCGATCCTGCGCCTGACCGGCTGGCGCCGGCTCGGCCTCGCCTGGCTCGCCGGCGCGCTCGGCGCGCTCGCCATGCCGCCCTTCGGCGTCCTGCCCGCCCTCGCCCTCTCGCTGAGTGTCGCCGTCTGGCTCACCGACGCGGCCTCAGCCGACCGTCCGGCGCTCCGGCGGATCCTGCCCTGCGGGCTCGTCGGCTGGGCCTGGGGCTTCGGCTACCTCACCGCCGGGCTGTGGTGGCTGGGTGCCGCCTTCCTGGTCGAGGCGGACGAATTCGCCTGGGCGATGCCGCTCGGCGTCGTCGGCCTGCCCTTCGGGCTCGGCCTGTTCTACGGCGCGGGCTTCGCGCTAGCGGGCGCGCTCTGGGTGCGCGGTCCCGGCCGGATCGCGGCGCTCGCCTTCGGTGTCGGCGCGGCCGAGTGGCTGCGTGGGCACGTCCTCACGGGCTTCCCCTGGAACACGCTTGGCATGGCGCTCGGCCAGGACCTCCGGCTGATGCAGGCGGCGAGCGTCGTCGGCCTCTACGGATTGACCGTGCTCGCCGTCCTGGTCTGCGCCGCGCCGGCCACGCTCGCCACCGGCTCGAACCCGCGCAGCCGCTTCGGGCCGACGCTCGCCGCGGGCATCGTGCTGGCGGCGCTCGCCCTCCACGGGGCGTGGCGGGTGGATCCGGCGCCCGACCCGGTGGTGGCCGGGGTGCGCCTGCGCCTCGTGCAGCCGAACCTGCCCCAGGACGCCAAGTTCCGGCCCGAGAACCGCGACGACATCGTCGAGCGCTACGTCGAGCTGACACGGCGTGCCCCGGAGCCCGGCGAGCCGCGCCCGACCCACATCGTCTGGCCGGAATCGGCCTTCCCCTTCCTCATCCAGCGCGATCCCGATGCGCTGGCCAAGGTCGGCGCCGGGCTGGAGCCGGGCCAGATCCTGCTCACCGGCGCGGCGCGGGCCGACGAGCCGCTGCCGGGGGAGCGCCTGCGCTACTACAACGCCATCCTGGCGATCGAGCCGGGCGGGCGGATCACCGACAGCTACGACAAGGTCCACCTCGTGCCCTTCGGCGAGTACCTGCCCGCGCCCCTCGACTGGCTGCTGCGGGCGGTGGGCCTGCGCCAGTTCGTGGCGATCCCCGGCGGCTTCACGGCCGGTGAGCGGGCGGCCCAGCGCATCCTCACCGTGCCCGGCCTGCCGCCGGTGGCCGCCACGATCTGCTACGAGGCGATCTTCCCCGGCGCGATCCTGCCCGGCGCGATCCTGCCCAATGGTGCCGCGCAGGCGGCCGGCGCGCCGCCGGGCCTGATCCTGAACGTCACCAACGACGCGTGGTTCGGCGACACGCCGGGGCCCCGCCAGCACCTCGCCCAGGCACGCCTGCGCGCCGTCGAGGAGGGCCTGCCCCTGGTGCGCGACGCCAACACGGGCATCTCGGCGGTGATCGACCCGCACGGGCGCATCACCGCGAGCCTGCCGCTCGATCGTGAGCGGGTCCTCGACGCCGACCTGCCCGCGCGCCTCGTCGGCGGCACTCTCTACGGCCGCCTCGGCGACCTGCCCTTCGGGCTGATGCTCGCCGCCTGCCTGGTGGGGGCGCTGCGCGCCACCCTGCGGGCGGCGTCGCGCGCCGGAACGGGCGCGTGAGCGCAGCCGCGAGGGCGCCGCACCCGCTGCTCCTCGGGTGCGGATTGATGCTGGTCGCCTTCAACCTGCGCCCGGCGCTCACCACGGTCGGGCCGCTGCTCGCCGCCATCCGCGCCGAGACGGGCCTCGGCGCCGCGGGCGCCGCCGTGCTCACCACCCTGCCGGTCCTGTTCCTCGGCCTCGCCTGCGCGCTCAGCCCCGCTGTCGGGCGGCGGCTCGGGCCGGACCGGGGCATCCTGCTCGCCGCCGCAATCGTCGCCGCGGGGCTGGCGCTGCGGGCGCTCGGCGGCCTCGGACCGCTCTTCGCCGGGGCCTGCCTCGCATCGCTCGGGATCGGGCTCGCGGGCGTGCTGATCCCCGGCCTCGTCAAGCGGGAATTCCCCGGCCGCGCCGGCCTGATGACCGGCCTCTACACCATGACGCTCTGCCTCGGCGCCGCGGCGGGTGCCGGCCTCACCGTGCCGCTCCAGGGCCTGTTCGGCGGCGACTGGTCGCTGGCGCTCGCCGCCTGGGCGGCGCCGGCGCTCCTCGCCGCGCT
>NZ_LSIX01000623.1:0-615 GCF_001556475.1 Methylobacterium sp. CCH5-D2
GCTCCAGGCTTCCCGCAACCGCCGCGATCGAGAGGCCGCGCCGGATCGGCGAGACCGCCCCGATCACGCCGCTGAGGCGCACCACCGCGACCCGCTTGGGCCGCGTCCGGAACCGGGCGGGCAGGAGGGGGTGCAGGAACGCCGGGAACGCGAGGGGCATGGATCGGGGCCGGGGTTGGAATGGATGCGGGCCGCAAGGCAGGTGGTCGGTGCCGTCGCGACGGCAAGGTTTCGGCGCGGGGGCGGGGCGAAAAGCCGCCCGTCGCGTCAGGCGCCCCCGTAGGCCAGGACCAGGGTCGCCGTGCAGATGACCCGGCCGGCCTCGTCGCGGATGTCGGCCCGGAACCGGCTCTCCGCGCGATCGGGCGAGGCGTGCCGAACCAGTTCCTCCAGGAGATGCCGCGCCGCGAGCCGCGCGCTCGTGAGATCCGGTAGCAGACGCCCTTCATCGTCGAAGATCACGGTGCCGTCGTACGTATCGAAGAAGTAGCGTGGCATTCGCGATCTGATCTCTGGTTGCAAAACGGCGATCATCATATCGAAGGCATGGGAGGATTGTCATTCTCGTGCGCCTGAAACAATCGATGGGCCCGGAAAAATCCGGTCCCGCGGCAG
>NZ_LSIX01000624.1:0-643 GCF_001556475.1 Methylobacterium sp. CCH5-D2
TGGCGCTCCGCCTCGGTCCCGCCGGGCCCCGGCGGCTTGCGTGCCGCCGCACCCCGGACCGGCTCGCGCTGTCCGGCAAGGGCAACCGGGCCCGAGGCCGGCATCGCGACCTCGCGCGGCCCTGCGGCCAGGGCCTCGGGGCGGCTCACCTCGCCGAGCCCGTTTCCCATCGCCATCATGGTCTCGCGGAAAGCCCGGTGCTGGCCACCGTCCTCGTACACCAGCCGGACGGCCGGCGTCCCGCTCGCCACGAGGGCGGCGACCTGCCGCTCGTCGTCCGCCTGCTTCCGCGCGACCGCGCCGGCCGTGGCCTCGTCGCCGCCGGCATCGAACACGTAGCGACCGCCCGCGGCGCCGACGACCGGCTCGGCCCACGTCACCTCGAAGCGGTCGGACCCCTCCTTGAGGTTCCTCCAGAACGCGACGTTCGGATCCTGCCGATGCCGGGCCAGGTTCTCCGGGGTCATGCGGAACGGATAGGATTGGAACTGGACGGCACGCTGCCCGCCCGCGAAGGCCTCGCGCACCACGGCATAGAGCTCCGAGATCGCCTCGTCCGTCATCGCGAAGCAGCCCCGCGACGAGCAGGAGCCGTGCACCATCAGGTGCGCGCCGGTGCGTCCCAGGGAGCGGTCGTACTCGT
>NZ_LSIX01000625.1:0-5298 GCF_001556475.1 Methylobacterium sp. CCH5-D2
GTCCCTCCTGCCCATGCTCAACATGCGGCTGACGAAGCCCGCCGTGCTCGTCGACGTGATGCGGATCCAGGCCCTGCGCGAGCCGGTGCCGGAGCGCGGCGCGCTCGTGATCCCGGCGGGTGTGCGCCAGGCGATCCTGCTCGACCGGCCGGGGCTCGCCGACGACCTGCCGCTGCTCGCCGCCGCTCTGCCCTGGGTCGGGCACGTCCAGACCCGGGCGCGGGGCACGCTGTGCGGCTCGGTCGCCCACGCGGACCCGAGCGCCGAGATCCCGCTCTGCCTCGTGGCGCTGGAGGGCGAGGTGCGGCTGCGCGCGCGCAAGCGTCGGCGGAGCGTGCGCGCCGAGGACTTCTTCACCGGCATGATGGTCACGGAGCGTGCCGACGACGAGCTGATCGAGGCGGTCCGTTACCCGACCCGGGCGGCGGGGACCGGCTACGCCTTCGCCGAGGTCGGGCGCCGCCACGGCGACTTCGCCATCGTGGCCTGCGCGGCGGTCGTGGACGCCCGGCGCATGCGCCTCGCGGTCGGCGGCGTCGCCGACCGGCCGACCGCGCGGGACTTCCCGCTCCTCGACGGCTCCGCCCTCGACGACGCCCTCAACGCCTTCGCCTGGGACCTCGGCGCGGGCGAGGATCTCCACGCCACCGCCCGCTACCGCCGCGACCTCGTGCGCCAGCTCGGCCGCCGCGTGCTGAGCGAGGCACGACAGGACTCTCTCCGATGCCGCAGCTAGACGCCGGCGCGCGCCACCGCGTGCGCTTCACCCTGAACGGCGCGCCCGCCGAGGTCGAGGTCGAGCCGCGCACGCTGCTCACCGACGCGCTCCGCCATGGGCTCGGGCTCACCGGGACGCATGTCGGCTGCGAGCACGGCGTCTGCGGCGCCTGCACGGTCGCGATCGACGGCGTGCCGGCCCGCGCCTGCCTGACGCTGGCGGTCGGGGTCGAGGGCTGCGACCTGCGAACCGTCGAGGGGCTGGCTCCCGAGCCCGGACGCCTCGGCGTGCTGCAGGCGGCCTTCCGGCGCCACCACGCCCTGCAATGCGGCTTCTGCACCGCCGGGATCCTGATGTCGCTCGACGCCTACCTGCGCCTGCGGCCGCGGGCGGGGCGCGCGGAGCTCACCGAGGTCGTCGGCGGCCATCTCTGCCGCTGCACCGGCTATGCCCCGATCCTCGCGGCGGCCCTCGAGGCCGCCGCCATCCTGCGCGGCGAGGACCCGTCCGGGCCCGCGACCCGAGAGGCGACCGACGCGGAGAAGGCCCATGCTTGACCTCGGCACCAGCTTCCTCGCGAGCGTCTCGCGCGATCCCCGGGCGCTCGCGATCGTGGACGGCGAGACCCGGCTGACCTACGCGGCCTGGTACGCGCGGATCTCCGACACGGTCGCCGGCCTCGACCGTCTCGGCCTCAAGCCCGGCGACCACCTCGTCACCGTGCTGCAGAACCGGCTGGAGGCGGCGACGCTGCACTGGGCCTGCCAGTTCGCCGGCCTCGTGCTGACGCCGATCAACTGGCGCGCCAAGCCCGACGAGATCGATTTCGCGATCGAGAATTCCGACGCCCGGGCACTCGCCTACGAGGCCGTCTCGGCCGCCGCCGTGCGGGCAAGCGCCGCCGCCCGGAGCCTGCCGCGCATCGCCGTCGGCCAGGGCACGGGCTCGGGGACGATTTCCTTCGCCGATCTCGCGCGGCCCGGGGCGGAGCCGGCCCGCCCCCGCGTCGGCGCGGAGGCCACCTCGCTGATGCTCTACACCTCGGGCACCACCGCCAAGCCGAAGGGCGTGCCCCGCCGCCACCGCGCGGAGCGCGCCGCCGCGCTCGCCCATGTGGCGCAGAACCTCTACGCGCGCGGCGAGCGGACGCTCGGCGTCATGCCGCTCTACCACACGATGGGCGTGCGCTCGCTCATCGCCATGTCGCTGATCGGCGGGGCCTTCGTCTGCCTGCCGCGCTTCGACGTGCCCGGGGCGCTCCGCCTGATCGCGGCCGAGCGGGTCACGAACCTCTACCTCGTGCCGACCCTCTACCACGACCTCGTGCACCACCCGGATTTCGCCGGGACGGACACCGCCTCGGTGCGCAAGCTCGGCTTCGCCGGCGCGCCGATGACCGACGGCCTGCTCGCGAGGCTCACCGAGGCGTTCCGGCCCGACCTCTTCGTCAACCATTACGGCTCGTCGGAGGTCTACACCTTCACGATCAACCAGGACGCCGCCACGAAGCCCGGCTCCGCGGGCCGGGCCGGCCTCAACACCCTGGTGCGCGTGGTGCCGCTCGGCGCCGCCGACCCGGAGGCGACCGCCGCTCCCGGCGAGGAGGGCGAGATCGCCGTGATCGCCAGCGGCGACGAGGCCTTCGAGGGCTACTGGCGGCGCCCCGAGGCGGACGCGAAGGCGTTCCGCGGCGGCTGGTACTTCACCGGCGACACGGGCTTCGCGGACGCGGACGGCGACATCTTCGTCACGGGCCGGGTCGACGACATGATCATCACCGGCGGCGAGAACGTCTCGCCGGTCGAGATCGAGAGCTGCCTCTCGCTGCACCCCGCGGTCTCCGAGGTGGCGGTGGTCGGCCTGCCCGACGAGCGCTGGGGCAAGCGCGTCACCGCCTTCGTCAAGCGCCGCTACGGCACCGACGGCCCCGCCCTCGACGCCCATTGCCGCGCCGCCGGTCTGCCGAGCCACAAGCTGCCCCGCGCCTACGTCTTCGTGGCCGAGATCCCGAAATCGCCGGTCGGCAAGCTCCTGCGCCGCCAGCTCGTGGCGGGCGCGTACGAGGCCGAGACCGGGGCTGAGACCGAGGCCAAGTCCAAGGCCAAGGCGGCGCCCGCCGGCGAGCCGACCGCCGCCTGACCCGCACCCGATCCCCTTCCGAGACGATCCCCCTCCGAGACGAGAGTGCCGATGACCGACGATCCCCGCCTGACGAACTTCGACGGCTTCCGCGTCGAGATCGACCCCGCCCGCGAGCGCGCCGACGTGGTCCTGAACCGGCCGCCGATGAACGTGATCGCGATGCCCCAGCGCGACGAGATCCGGAAGGCCTTCGAGGCGCTCGACGAGGATCCGCGGGTGCGCGTGATCGTGCTCAGGGCCGAGGGCGAGCACTTCTCGTCGGGCGGCTACATCAAGGGCTTCCTGGAGGCCTCGCCCGAGCACGTCTCGAAGCTCGCCTGGAACATCGCCGCGCCCGCGCGCTGCACCAAGCCGGTGATCGCGGCCAACCGCGGCTACACCTTCGGCGTCGGCTTCGAGATCTCGCTCGCCTGCGATTTCCGCATCGTCTCCGAGACCTGCCGCTACGCGCTCCCCGAGCAGAAGCTCGGCCAGATCCCGGGATCGGGCGGCTCGGCCCGCCTGCAGAAGATCGTCGGCATCACCCGCACCAAGGACATCGTGATGCGCTCCAAGCGCATCCCGGGACGGCAGGCGCTCGACTGGGGCATCGCCACCGAGTGCGTCCCCGACGCGGACCTCGAGAAGACGGTCGACGCGCTCGTCGAGGAGCTGCGCGCCTTCTCGCCGATCGCCCAGCGCACCGCCAAGAAGCTCCTCAACGACACCGAGGATTCGAGCCTCGCGATCGCGATCGAACTCGAGGGCCACTGCTACAGCCGCCTGCGCCAGGCGGACGACTTCCGCGAGGGCGTCGAGGCCTTCCACGAGAAGCGCCAGCCGCAGTTCACCGGCCGCTAGCCGAGGATCGCGACCGCCGCGCCGGCATCAAGACCGGCGGGCGGCACAGGGGCGGGCTCGCGCGCGAGCCCCGAGGGAGACGAGACATGGACGCCACCACGACGCTGGCCGCACCCGCGGCCCTGCCGAAGCCGACCACGCGCCAGACCGCGACCGCGGCGCTCGCCTCGTTGTTCGGCTGGGGCCTCGACCTGTTCGACCTGTTCATCCTGCTCTACGTGGCGCCGGTCGTCGGGGCCCTGTTCTTCCCGGCCGACAAGCCGATGCTGTCGCTGGCCGGAGCCTACGCATCCTTCGCGGTGACGCTGCTGATCCGCCCGCTCGGCTCGGCCCTGTTCGGCAGCTATGCGGACCGCTTCGGCCGGCGGCGCGCCCTGATGGTGGCGGTGATGGGCGTCGGCCTCTCGACGGCCGCCTTCGGCCTCCTGCCGACCGTCGGCCAGATCGGCTGGGTCGCCACCGCGATCTTCCTCGCCTTCCGGCTGATCCAGGGCATCTTCGTCGGCGGCGTGGTCGCGGCCTCGCACACGATCGGCACCGAGTCGGTGCCCGAGCGCTGGCGCGGCCTGATGTCGGGCTCCGTCGGGGGCGGCGGCGCGGCGATCGGCGGCCTGCTCGCCTCGCTCGTGTTCTCGATCGTCTCGCTGCTGGCGCCCGGCGAGGCCTTCGCGGCCTGGGGCTGGCGGGTGATGTTCTTCTCCGGCCTCCTCACCTCGGTGGTCGGGCTGGTGCTGTTCCGCAACCTCGAGGAATCGCCGATCTTCCGGCAGCTCCAGGCCGCGAAGGCGGCCCGCCGCGCCGACGCCGTGCCGGTCGTCTCGCCGGTGCGGGCCCTGTTCTCGGCCGAGCACGCCCGCAGCTTCCTGCTCGCCTCGCTGCTCTCCTTCGGCGGCGGCTCGGCCTACTACCTGACCGTGGGCTACCTCCCGACCGTGCTGAAGCTCGTGAACGGCCTGCCCAACGGGACCGCCTCGATGATGCTGATCGGCGCGAGCCTCGCCGCCGCGGCCGGCGCCTGCGGCCTGGGCGAGTTGAGCCAGCATATCGGGCGCAAGCGCTGCTTCCTCCTGATGGGCGCGGTGCGGCTCGTCGCCTTCCCGGTGCTGTTCCTGGCGCTCGGACGCGCCACGGACAACCTCGAGATCGGGCTCTACGCCATGCTCCTCGCCTTCGTGGCGAACGGGAGCTACGGCCCGCTGCTGATCTTCCTCAACGAGACCTTTCCGACCGCTCTGCGCGCCACCGGGACGGGGTTGAGCTGGAACATCGGCTTCGCGCTGGGGGGCATGCTGCCCACCCTCGTCTCGCTCACCGCCGACGGACCGGGGCAGATCACGATGGTGCTGGCGATCTTCTCGACGCTGGTCACGGTCGCCTACCTGATCGGCGCGGTCATGATGCCGGAGACGCGGGGCAACCTCGAGCGCGGGTGAGGACGCGATGCCGGACAGCGCATCCGGCCGATCCCGTCGGCGATCCCGACCCTCACGATCACGCAGGAGAGCGCCGATGGCATCCGGGCCGTGCGAGGTTTGCGAGGAACCCGCCGCGGGCTTCCTCGACCTCGGTCCGCAGCGTCTCGAGTACCGCCGCTCCGG
>NZ_LSIX01000626.1:0-3122 GCF_001556475.1 Methylobacterium sp. CCH5-D2
CCCCGGCCCTCTCGGACACGAGCCCTCCGGCGGCCGCCCAGGCCCTGCCCGCTCCGCCTCCGCCTCCGCCTCCGCCACAGACCATCCCGAACTTCCCGCTGCTGCGCGTGGTGCCGAAGGGCGAGGCGCGGGCCATCGCCTTCTACGCCTCGCTCAACCCGGACTGCTCGGTGATCGGCCCCGTGGTGGTCCGCACCCTGACGCCACCCGCGCGCGGGCAGCTGACCGTCGAGGCGGCCGAGTCCTTCCCCCGCTACGGGCCCGGCTCGCCGCTCGCCGCCTGCAACGGCCGCAAGGTGCCGGGCACGCGCCTGACCTACGAGCCGGAGGCGGGATTCGAGGGCGTCGACACCTTCCGCCTCCTCGTGATCAACGCCGACGGATCGGGCTACGAGTCGGACGTGAAGGTCTCGGTGCGCTGATCTGCACGGCGGCGCCTGGGCGGGGCAGGGGCCCGAAAGCCGCCCTCACCCGATCCAGATGCGTGCCTCAGGAGGGATGCGGCGCCCCGGCCCCGCCGAGGCGCCGCCGTACCGGTCGAAGCTCCGGAACGTGTTGCGGCCCGCTGCCTTGGCCGCGTAGAGGGCCTGGTCCGCGCGCGCGAGCCATTCGGGACCGGTGCAGCCCCCGCTGCGGGCGATCCCGACCGAGGCGCCCAGGCGGAAGCTCTGGCCGTCCCGCCAGATGGGCTTGTTGAGCGCCGCGATGATCCGGTCGGCGAGGCGTTCCGGCGCATCCCGGTCACGCTCGTCCTTGAGCAGCACGACGAACTCGTCGCCCCCGATCCGCGCCACGAGTTCCGCGGCGACGCAGATGCGGGCGAGGCGCGCGCCCGACTCGACCAGGCAGAGGTCGCCCGCGGCATGGCCGTGGCCGTCGTTGATCTGCTTGAACCCGTCGAGGTCGACGAGGAGCAGCGCCGCACCTGCCGGGCCGCCCGCGGCGGCCGCGAGCCGCTGCTCGAACAGGGCGCGGTTGGCAAGGCCCGTCATCGTGTCCCGCTCGGCGAGCGTGCGCAGGCGCTGCGCCTCGGACAGCTCGGCGGTGACGTCCTGCTTCATCCCGTAGAGTCGCGCCGGTGTCCCGTTCTCGCAGGCGACCGCGGCGGTGAGCCGGATCCAGCGCCGCTCGCCCGTCCTGGCGACGATCTCGGCGTCGAACCGGAAGCCGGTGCGCGTCCGGATGGCGGTCCGGCGCAGGCGCTGCAGGCGGTCCAGCGAGCCCGGCGCGTAGCATTCGAGGATGGCGCCGCGCCGCAGGGGGGCACCGCGGCGAAGCCCGAAGAGGTCGTAGACGGCGCCGCTCCATGACAGCGCCTCGTCGGAGAGGCGGCATTCCCACAGCCCGACCCGGGCGGTCGCGGAAGCCTGCTCGAACACCCGATGCCAGTGCGCCAGGGCCGCCGGCCCGGTCGCCGCGAAGGCGGAGACGGGCCCGTCGATGCAGGGCACCGGGGCAGGGCGGAGCAAGGCATCCTCGGGCATGCGCTGGCGGATTCGTCGCGGATCCGATGCCGGGTGATCGGCCATTCGCGGGAGCCTGCGGCAGGAGAGTTAAAGAAGCGTCAAGCCGGGCCGGGGGTAGGTTGGCGATCCGGCACGCGGCCAGGGTCCGCCGCCGGAAACTTCGTTCGCATAAGATATATTATGGAACATAAGGGCCGATCCGACCGGGTGAGGGGGCCTGCCTCGGCTGGTCCGGAGCCTTGATGCCCGCCGTCCTACCGTGGCATGCCAGATGCCGATGCCCGACCCGATCCTCGACGAGGCCGCCCTCGCCGCCTTCCTCGACGCCTTCTACGCCCGCGTGCGGCAGGACCCGCTGATCGGCCCGGTCTTCGCCGCGGCGGTCCCGGACGCCGCCTGGCCGCGCCACATGGCGACGATCCGGGACTTCTGGTCCTCGGTGCTGCTGAAGACCGGCCGCTACAAGGGCAACCCCTTCGGCAAGCATCAGGCCCTCGGCGGGCTGGAGCCCGCCCATTTCGCCCGCTGGCTCGGCCTGTTCGAGGCGACGGCGGCCGAGCGATTCCCGCCCGAGATCGCCGCAGCGCTGACTGAACGCGCCCACCGGATCGGCGACAGCCTGAAGGCCGGCCTGTTCTTCCGGCCGGACGTGCCGGGCGGGCAGGGCCGGCCCTGAGGCGAGGGGCCTTCGGGGCACCCTCCCCGGTCGTGTCGGCCTTCAGCCCCGGGCCTCACGCCATGTCGATCGTCCAATCCTCGATCCTGAGGCCGTCCACGCACTCGAACTCTCCGACGTTGTTCGTCACCAGCGCCAGGTCCGCCCCGCGTGCGTGTGCTGCGATCCAGAGGTCGTTGCCGCCGATGAGACGTCCGGCCGCCGCCAGATCCGCGCGCAGCCTGCCGTTTGGCTGTTTCCGGACTGGAAGATGCGGGTCCGCGCCACGAGATGCCCCGTCGACGTCTATACGAGATCGTATATACAAACGTTCCCGGCCGAAACAGCGCCCGCCCATGTCGGCGAGGGCGCGCCTGTCGTCCCGGAAAGCCCCCTCCCCGGTCAAGCCGCCAGATCCTCCACCCGCCGCGTATCGGTGAAGACGCGCCCGTCGGGAAAGCGCAGCGCCACCTCCACGCTGAGCCGTCCGGCCTGCCGCACCCGGACCGCGTCCGGTCGTTCCAGCTCGTCCCGGCGCTCGATCGCCTCGGCGGCGCTGAGTGGCGCGTCGCGCCCGCCGCCGAGGCCGCGCCACCACAGCACCGCCTTCTCCCGGGCGTAGCCGCTGCCCTCCAGCGCCAGCCGGATCCGCCGCGGGCCGCCAGGGCAGGCGAGTTCCACCGCGAGGCCCGCGGGCTCGGTGGCGAGATGCCAGGCGCGCACCGGCTGCCAGCCGTCCGCGGCGCGGAGCGCCGCCGTGACCCGCTCGGAGAGGATCGGCAGGGCGTCCTCGGCCGCCGCCTCGTGCTTGGCCTCCGCGTCCTCCTCGGCCTCGGGCTCGACCCAGCAGGCCTCGCAGGTCGAGGCATTGAGGGCGATCAGCGCGCCGCAGCCGGGGCAGGGCTTGGCCCGCACCGCCCCTTCCCGCCCCCGCACCTCAGCGGCGGTGCGCGCCGTGACGATGTCGACCGGCCCGTGCATCCGCACCAGCCCCGCATAGT
>NZ_LSIX01000627.1:0-1430 GCF_001556475.1 Methylobacterium sp. CCH5-D2
CACGGGGCTCGGCCTCTCCCAGGTCTTCGGCTTCGCCAAGCAGTCCGGCGGCGAGATCACGGTGACGAGCGAGCGGGGCGCGGGCACGACCTTCACGCTCTACCTGCCGCGGGTCGGGTCGGAGCGGGTGCCGCTGCCGGACGCGGCCGAGCCGGCCCCGCTGGCGAGCGGCCACGGCACCTGCGTGCTCGTCGTGGAGGACAATCCCGAGGTCGGCGCCTTCGCCGAGCAGGCGCTGCGCGAGATCGGCTTCAGCACGGTCTGGGCGACCGATGCCGAGCGGGCGCTGGCCGAGTTCGAGCGCGTGCCGTTCCGCTTCGAGGTCGTCTTCTCCGACGTGGTGATGCCGGGCATGAACGGGGTCGAACTCGCGCACGAGATCCGGCGGCGGCGTCCGGACATGCCGGTGGTCCTCGCCTCGGGCTACAGCCACGTCATGGCCGAGCAGGGCACGCAGGGCTTTCCCCTGCTGCGCAAGCCCTACTCGATCGCCGACCTCTCGCGCATGCTGCGGCGGGCCATCCAGGACGCGCGGTCGAACCGCGACGCGGACCGCTCGCCAGTCTGAGCAGGCGGCGGGAACGCTCCCGTCACCGCCCGCTTGTCCGACTGGGCGGCCCACCGGGGCCGTCGAACCGGATGCCGGAGGCGACCCGTGACCAGAGAGATTCGCGCCACCCTGCTCGCTGCCACGCTCCTCGTCGGCCTCGGCGGCGCCGCCGAGGCCGACGAGGAGCGTGGCAGCGAGCAGGGTGGCGCGAATCTCTCTGGTCACGGGTCGCCTCCGGCATCCGGTTCGACGGCCCCGGTGGGCCGCCCAGTCGGACAAGCGGGCGGTGACGGGAGCGTTCCCGCCGCCTGCTCAGACTGGCGAGCGGTCCGCGTCGCGGTTCGACCGCGCGTCCTGGATGGCCCGCCGCAGCATGCGCGAGAGGTCGGCGATCGAGTAGGGCTTGCGCAGCAGGGGAAAGCCCTGCGTGCCCTGCTCGGCCATGACGTGGCTGTAGCCCGAGGCGAGGACCACCGGCATGTCCGGACGCCGCCGCCGGATCTCGTGCGCGAGTTCGACCCCGTTCATGCCCGGCATCACCACGTCGGAGAAGACGACCTCGAAGCGGAACGGCACGCGCTCGAACTCGGCCAGCGCCCGCTCGGCATCGGTCGCCCAGACCGTGCTGAAGCCGATCTCGCGCAGCGCCTGCTCGGCGAAGGCGCCGACCTCGGGATTGTCCTCCACGACGAGCACGCAGGTGCCGTGGCCGCTCGCCAGCGGGGCCGGCTCGGCCGCGTCCGGCAGCGGCACCCGCTCCGACCCGACCCGCGGCAGGTAGAGCGTGAAGGTCGTGCCCGCGCCCCGCTCGCTCGTCACCGTGATCTCGCCGCCGGACTGCTTGGCGAAGCCGAAGACCTGGGAGAGGCCGAGCCCCGTG
>NZ_LSIX01000628.1:0-1490 GCF_001556475.1 Methylobacterium sp. CCH5-D2
CCGCTGAACACCTCCGTTCCCGCACCCGCGAGGATCGTGTCGTTGCCCTGGCCGCCGTAAACGGTGTCGAAGCCGTCGTTGCCGTAGATGAGATCGTCGCCGAGATTTCCGTAGATCAGGGCGGTCATCGGGCCGGAGGTGCGCGAGACGATCGTATCGTTACCCTGGCCGCCATAGACCGTGTCGGCCGAGCCGATCAGGTCGATGAAATCGTTGCCCTGGTTGCCGTAGACCAGGTTCGGGCCGAGGCCGCCGGCGATCGTGTCGTCGCCCAGGTTTCCGAAGATGTGCTGCCCTTCGGTCCCGGTCGAGTAGCTGTAGTTGATCAGGTCGTTGCCCTGGCCGCCGTAGACCGTATCCTGTCCGGCCGCGCCGGTGCCGCCATTGATCGTATCGTCGTCCTGGTTGCCGTAGATCAGGTCGGATCCGGCCCCGCCGTCGATCTGGTCCCGACCGAGGTTGCCGAGGATCGTGTCGTTGCCCCCGCCCGACTCGATCAGGTCGTCGCCCTGGCCACCGTAGAGGCGCAGCGCGGCCGCTCCGGCAGCGCGCAGGCTGTCGTTGCCCTGGTTGCCGTAGATGACATTGCCGAGGCCGGTCGCGGAGAGCGCGAAGGCGTCGTTGCCCTCCGCCCCGGAGAGCGTGTCGTTCGCGGAGGTGCCCGAGAGGACGAAGAGGTCGTTGTCCGCCGACCCCGTCACCGAGATGTTGCTCTCCGAAGAAATCAGATAGGTCGCCATCGCGAACGCTCCTCCGAAATCGGGCACTCTATCGCCGTCCATTGGTCGGCGAGGGCCCATCTTCGGGAGTTCTAACCAGATCTTCCGCGCACAACGACCGCTATAGCGAGCCGATCACCAGCCCACATGGCGTAATACGTTCGGTCGTGCGTGCGGGATGGCGTGCGGGGTGGCGTGCGGCGGCAGGGCCGTCGGGATCCGCGCGGAAAGCCCTCCGGACCGGCCGCCGGTTCAGCCGACCACGCCGTCGATGAGGTTGCGGCCGAGCAGGAACTCGGAGCTGAACGCGGTGCGCACCACCGGCTCCAGCGCGACCGACGGCGCCAGCGCGGCGGCCTCGGCGCGGCGGGCCTCCACCGCCTCGGCCAGGGTGACCGCCCGGAAGCGCAGGCGCGTGCCGGCCTGAGCCTGGGCGAGGCGGCCGAGATCGGCCCCGATCACGGTGGCGATCTTCGGGTAGCCGCCGGTCGGCTGCCGGTCGGCCATCAGGACGATCGGCAGGCCCTGGCCCGGCACCTGGATCGCCCCTTGCGCGACGCCGTCCGAGACGATGTCGTGGCCCCGGGCGTGGGCGAGCGGCGCGCCGTCGAGGAAGCAGGCCATGCGGTCGCCGCGCGGCGTCACGGTCCAGTCGCGGTCGAGGAAGGCCGCGATCTCGGAGGGGGCGAAGTGGTCGTCCTGCGGCCCGAGCACCACGCGGATCGTGCCCGGCGGCCGGTCGAGCCAGGGTGCGCCAAGCGCCGCCGGCTC
>NZ_LSIX01000629.1:0-3799 GCF_001556475.1 Methylobacterium sp. CCH5-D2
AAGCAGACCTCTCCCTATGGGAGAGGGGACCCACGCCTGACCGGGGCTAGGCTCGCCCGGCATATGCGATCGCCCTGCTCTGCGGGGGAGGGAGAGCCGCGCGAGCATGAAAAAGCCCTCCCGCCTCGCGGCGGAAGGGCCCGTATCCTCGACGGCGCAAGCGCCTCAGCGCGAGAACTTCTTGTACTTCAGCTTCTTCGGGATGATCGAGTCCAGCCCGAGCCGGCGCTTCTTGTCGGCCTCATAGTCCGAAAAGTTGCCCTCGAACCACTCGACGTGGCTGTCGCCCTCGAAGGCCAGGATGTGGGTCGCGATGCGGTTCAGGAACCAGCGATCGTGGCTGATGATCACCGCGCAGCCCGCGTAATCCTCCAGGCCCTCTTCCAGCGCCCGCAGGGTCTCCATGTCGAGGTCGTTGGTCGGCTCGTCGAGGAGCAGCACGTTGCCGCCCTTGCGCAGGGTCGCGGCGAGGTGGACGCGGTTGCGCTCGCCGCCCGAGAGCGTGCCGACCTTCTTCTGCTGGTCGCCGCCCTTGAAGGCGAAGGCCGCGCAGTAGGCGCGCGAATTGATCTCGCGCTTGTTGAAGTAGAGGATGTCGTTGCCGCCCGAGATCTCCTGCCAGACGGTGGCGTTCGGATCGAGCGCGTCGCGCGACTGGTCGACGTAGCCGAGATGCACGCTCTCGCCGACCTTGATCTCGCCGGCATCGGGCTTCTCCGTGCCGGTGATCATCTTGAACAGGGTGGTCTTGCCGGCGCCGTTCGGGCCGATCACCCCGACGATGCCGCCCGGCGGCAGCTTGAAGGAGAGATCCTCGATCAGCAGGCGGTCGCCGTAGGCCTTCGACAGGTTGTTGAACTCGATGACGTTCTGGCCGAGCCGCTCGGTGATCGGGATGACGATCTGGGCGGTCGCATCGACCTTCTGCTGCTGCTTGGCGACCAGCTCCTCGTAGCGGGTGATGCGGGCCTTGGACTTGGTCTGGCGGGCCTTCGGCGAGGCCGAGATCCACTCCTGCTCGCGGGCGATCGAGCGCTGGCGGGCCATGTCCTCGCGGCCCTCCTGCTCCAGGCGCTTCTGCTTCTGCACCAGCCAGGACGAGTAGTTGCCCTCGTACGGGATGCCCCGGCCGCGGTCGAGCTCCAGGATCCAGCCCGTGACGTTGTCGAGGAAGTAGCGGTCGTGGGTCACGATCAGGATCGCGCCCGGGTACTGGCGCAGATGGCCCTCGAGCCAGTTCACCGTCTCGGCGTCGAGGTGGTTGGTCGGCTCGTCGAGGAGCAGCAGCTCCGGCTCCCAGAGCAGCAGCTTGCAGAGCGCGACGCGGCGGCGCTCGCCGCCCGAGAGCGTGGCGACAGGCTGCTCGTCGCTCGGGCAGCCCAGCGCCTCCATGGCCTGATCGACCTTCGAGTCGAGCTCCCAGAGGTTCTGCGCCTCGATCTGGTCCTGGAGGGCGGTCATCTCGTCCGCCGTCTCCTCGGAGTAGTTCATCGCGAGCTCGTTGTAGCGGTCGAGCATGGCCTGCTTCTCGGCCACGCCCTCCATCACGTTCTCGCGCACCGACTTGCTGGTATCGAGCTGCGGCTCCTGCGGCAGGTAGCCGACGCGCGCGCCCTGCGCCACGAAGCCCTCGCCGGTCCAGTCCGTGTCGATGCCGGCCATGATCTTGAGCAGCGTCGACTTGCCGGCGCCGTTGATGCCGAGCACGCCGATCTTCGCGTCCGGATAGAACGAGAGGTTGACGTTCTCCAGGACCTTCTTGCCACCCGTGTAGGTCTTGGTCAGACCCCGCATGTGGTAGATGAATTCGCGGGCCATCGCGGGTATCCTCTTAAGCGTTCGTGCCGGCGCGTTCGCGCTCGCCGTGCCGGCGCACGGCTGACACGGTTGACGGGCGCGGGCCGGTTCGCCCGATCCTCTCGGGTCGCCGGCCCCTGTCGCGGGAAATGATCACGCCCGAGTATCAGGACGCGCCGGGGCGGGCAAGGACGGCCGTCGGGCGCGGGTGGGATGCCCGTCAGGCGAAGGGCGTCAGGTGAAGGGATTGCGTACCGGCTCCGCCCGCTCCGCGTCCCCCTCCGGCTCGGCGACGCGCTCGGGCAGGTCCTGCGCCTCCAGCGCGGCCACGATCGCCGCGGCGGTGCGCGCGAGTTCGCGCGCCAGCGCGAGGCCGACGCGGTCCCGGGTGATCTCGCAGGAGCCGTGCAGCGCGATGCGCGCGGTGCCGTTCTCGAAGGAGAGGGCGCCGAGCGTGCGCACCGCCGCGTCGTCCGCGAAGGGCACGAAGCCGGGCTCGGCCCCGCGGCGCGCCTCGCGCTTCGACTCGCGCTTCGACTCGCGCTTCGTCATGGGCATCTCCTCAGAAGATCGAGCGCAGGGCGTCGCGGATCGCCTTGCGCAGTGCCCGGCCCGCCTCGCGCCAGAGCCAGTCCTGCCAGCTCTCCTCGCGGGGCCCGCGCCGCTCGGCCTCGTCCCCGCGGGAGAACTCGCGCGGTTCGGGCAGCGGCATGGCCTGCCCCTTCACGGTGTCCGGCAGCCCGGGGAAGACGTCCACGCCGGCCGTGCCCCTGAGGGCGGCGATCGAGACCGCCTGCCAGGCGGCCCCGGCCCGGTTCGGCGCCAGGTAGGCGCCGGCCTCCCCGCGCGCCGGGTCGTAGATCGCCTTGTAGAGCTGGGTCGGCACCAGCACCCGGCTCTTGATCGCATCGACCGAGCCGCCCGTGAAGACGACGCCGGTCACCACGTAGAGGGTGCCGCGCTCGCGCGCGAGGCGGCGCACGCTCTCCTCGATGCCTGCCCAGAGGCCGCGGTTGAAGGCGCGGTTCTGCGGCACGATGTTGGCGAGGCTGAAGGACTGGCCCTGGGCGGTCTCCGTCGGCATGTCGCCCGCGGGCGCCAGATGGCCGCGGTCGAAGCCCGAATGGACGTAGTCCTCAAGCGTCGAGCGGTCGGCCTCGGGGATCCTGTCCTCCTCGTGAAACCTGTCGTCGCGCGCGACCGCGCGCGCCTCGGCGACGCTCTCCCGGGTCAGCCGCTCGGCGGCGTAGAGGGGCGTGCGCGAGGCGCCCGAGTGCAGCACCGCGAAGGCCTCGAAGCACAGGGGCACGGTGCGCGCGGCGAGCTTCGGGTTGGTGAGCGCCGGCGGCCAGCCCTCCGCGAAGAAGGCGGGGCAGGCCGTCTCCGCCGCGGCCGGCGCGGCCGCGAGGAGGAACCCGAGGGCGAGGGCACGCCTCAGTCGCACATCCGCACCCTCCGCGGGCCCTGCGGCGTCGGGCGCTCGCGCCAACCGCAGGGGCGCCCAAGGCTGCCGCGGAACGGGTGGACCTCCCGGTCCGGCCCGCCCGGCACGGTCCGGGGCGGGCAGGCGCCGAGGAAGCCGCACGCGAACGTGAGATTGCCATCGACCGGACCGGGGGCGGCCGAGGCCTGCCCCAGGAGAAGCTGGCCCCAGAACACGGCGGCCGACAGCGTGATTCCGCACGAACGAATCGACTTCAAGGGCGGTCCTCATGTTGCCGCTGGGGCACGAAATCGCGAAAAATCGCGCCCCAACATTGATCGGAGCAGCGATCATCCGTAACTGGCACTATCATGACAGCGGTCGTGCCTGCTGTCCCCCCGGAGTTCACGGCCCCGTTACGGGCATCGCGTGAGCCGCGCCGACGGCGGTTGGGAAGGGACGTGGCACGATCCGGCACAGCTTCAAGAACGGAAGAGTTCCCCTTGGCCGAGAACGAGAGCGTGACGTCGATCCTTGACGGTCTGGAGGAGCCGGCGGCTTTGCGCCACCTGCCCGAGA
>NZ_LSIX01000630.1:0-10026 GCF_001556475.1 Methylobacterium sp. CCH5-D2
TTCCAGCACCGCGAGGTATTCGAGGAAGCGCGCGCGCCCGGCCGGCGTCAGGCGGCAGAGCGTCTGCGGCCGGTTGTGGGCGTGGCCCTTCTGCAGGCTCACCAGCCCGGCCTCCTGCAACACCGCGAGGTGCCGGCTGAGATTGCCGTCGGTCAGGTTGCAGAGCCGTTTCAGGTCGGGGAAGGGGAGCCCCTTGGGGTGGCCGACCAGCGAGGTCAGCACGCCGAGGCGCGCCTTCTCGTGGATGGTCCGGTCCAGGCCCTCGTAGGAGAACCGGCCCTCGTCCGCGTCAGCGAGCGCCATCGTCGCCCCGCGTCGCGCGATGGAGGATCAGGGCGAGCCAGCCCTGGCCGAGAAAGAAGGGCAGGCCCATCAGCCAGGGCGAGAGGGCGTGCGTGGTGCTCGCGAGCGCCAGACCGCCGAGGCCGGCGAGCAGGTACCAGGCCGCCACGCTCTGCACGCTGCGCGGCAGGATGCGCGCCGAGGCGAACAGGCCGAGCCCGGTGAGCACCTGCCAGAGGCCGGGTAGCATCCAGGCCGCCTCCGGCGCGAAGCGCCCGATCACCAGGCCGAGGCAGGCGCCGGCGCCGGCGGTGGGCAGGAACACCTCGATGGCGTTCCAGATCATCGCGTCGGCCAGGCCCGAATGGATCCGGCGCGAGCGCCGCACGGTCTCGACACCGACGAGCGCGAAGGCAACGAGCGCCGCGCCGACCCAGATGGTGAAGAACAGCAGCGGCCGCGCGTTCGGATCGCCCAGCCAAAGGGCCTGGGCGCCCGCCACCATGAGGGCGACGATGCCGGTCGCCGCCACGGTCGCGGCGCCGAGGCCGCGGAAGGTCTCGTCGCGCGCAAGCTGGCTGCGGATCGCGACGATGTCCGCCAGGGCTCTGTCGAGGTCGCGCATCGGCCAAAACCCCCGTGTGGTCCGGTTCGCGGTCTGCGGCTACGGTCTGCTTTGCATCGCAAAGTAGGTCGCGGACGGGTGGCTGGCAAGTGCCGGTCATCTGCAACCGAAAGTGGTTCGGCCGATGCCCCCCGGGATCGCGAGAGGGCCGCGGCGAGAGCGCTGCGGCGAGTGGACCGCGGACGGTACGTCCGCATACCGCCGGGGCCACCGTTCGGCGAGGTCCTCTTCCGGGCTAAGCCGCCCGGCCCGGCTGCCGCCTTGCCGCGCCCACACGAGCGCTATGTAGACGGCAGCCACCGGCAGGCAATTGATTTCAAATAAGAATTTTAGAAGAGCGGAGGATCCCCGATGTCTGTGCTGCGTCTCGTTATCGTCTCGATCGCGATGGTCCCGGTCGCCGCCCAGGCGGCGGCACGGCTCAAGCTCGACGACAAGGCCTCCCTCTGGCCGCGGGCCGGCATGGAGGAGAAGATCGACTTCACCAACCGGATGGGCAGGTCGATGACGCAGCTCTCCCCGGACCTCAGCAACACCTATTTCATGCGCTGTCTGGAGGAGACGGCCAATATCGGCGACACGAAGGAGCTGACGCTGGGCGATCTCGTGCGGACCTGCGTGGCCCTGCAGATGGGCCGGGACGGGCAGAATTAGGGGCGGGCCGCACCCGCCACTCCGCCCGCTGCGGGGGGCGGCCCGGCTTCGGCCCGGAACCGCACCGTGCCCTCCGCTACGGCTCCGGGGACCCGCGCACTATGCGCCGCGCGGTAGTCGCAGGCGGGCCTCGAATCACGCCCGTCAAGCCCGGTCACCCCTTGCAAGCCTGTGGATAACCCTCCATAAAGGGTAAGAACAAAACAGGAACGAATGGCCGCGCTTCCGCGGCGCGGCCGGCCCCGAGGTGAGAGCCCATGCGAACCGCCGACAAGCAGATCGCCGACACCCTGGTCCGCTACGGCGAGCCTTTCGCCGGCAACGTCTGGCGGGTTCAGGGCACGGCGGTGATCTACCACAAGACCCTGGAGCGCATCGCCGCGCAGGCCGGCATCCGCTTCGACCCGCCGACGATCATCCGGGCCGAGCGCGACGAGGCCGTGGTGCTGGTGACCGGGCACCTTCCGGGCGCCAAGGCCGGGACCGAGCGCGTCGAGTGGTCGATCGGCGAGGCGCTGGTGAACGTGAACTACCGCGTCTCGGGCAAGCAGGCGGCCTACGTCTACGCCATGGCCGAGAAGCGGGGGAAGGACCGCGTCATCCTCAAGCTGATCGAGCTGCACGGCCTCGTCTATTCCGAGGAGGAGGCCGACGAGTTCCGCGGCGGGCGCCTGGCCGAGGTGCAGGCGGTGGACGAGGATTTCGAGGCGCCCGCCTTCGACGAGGTGACGGAGGCCGAGGCCGACCTGAAACGCGCCATCGACGCGACCGACACCATCAACGCCGTCACCGACCTGATGCTGGCGGGCGAGACGCAACGGATCCTCGCCGGCATGCCGCAAGGCACCCGCGACGAGGTGCGCGACTACGCCAAGGCCCGCCTCGTGGCGCTCGGCTGGCCCGGTACCAAGGGCCGACGCCGCGCCGCCTGATCGAGACGTCCGACCCCCGACTTCGAACGAGAGGAGCCCCCGATGCGCCGCGCCGCCGACCGTCGTCAGGACCGCTACGCGATCGAGACCCTGAGCTACAGCCCGACGCGGCTGGTGAAACTCGGCCGCCGCAAGGTGGCGATGCTGTTCCAGCCCGCGGAAGCGGGCGCGCCCTGGCAGCTCTACCCGAACCCCGACGCCTTCCCGGGCCTCGGCTTCGAGGGCCTGCCCGCGCCGCTGCGGCCCGAATTCATGAGCTTCCCGGACCTCGCGGCGGTCGAGGATTTCCTCGGGATCGGAAAGGCTTCGGCCCGCGCGGCGATGCCGCTGGCCGCCTGAGGACGCGCTTGCGCGGGGGCTCCGTGAGTCTTATTTAACCATTTGATATCACGGATCTTCCCGCGCCCCCGTCCGGGCGGGCGCGACGCGACCCGAGCCGGGGCGGTACGCCCCAGATTCTGGACAGGTAGCCTTGGCCGAGACCAACGATCCGGGAGCCGGCGCGCCGCCGCCCGCCACCGACATCCGCCCCGTCTCCATCACCGACGAGATGCGCCGCTCCTACCTCGATTACGCGATGAGCGTGATCGTGAGCCGCGCGCTCCCCGACGCGCGCGACGGGCTCAAGCCCGTGCACCGGCGCATCCTCTACTCGGCCTTCGAGTCGGGGCACCTGCCGGAGCGCAAATACGTCAAGTCGGCCCGCATCGTCGGCGACGTGATCGGTCTCTACCACCCGCACGGGGACCAATCGATCTACGACGCCCTCGTGCGGATGGCGCAGGACTTCTCCATGCGCCTGATGCTCATCGACGGGCAGGGCAATTTCGGCTCGGTCGACGGCGATCCGCCGGCGGCCATGCGCTACACCGAGTCGCGGCTGGCCAAACCCGCCACCGCGCTGCTCACCGACATCGACAAGAACACCGTCGATTTCGGACCGAACTACGACGAGTCGCGGGAAGAGCCGACCGTTCTGCCGGCCCGCTTCCCGAACCTGCTCGCCAACGGCGCGGGCGGCATCGCGGTCGGCATGGCCACCAACATCCCGCCGCACAATCTCGGCGAGCTGATCGACGCCTGCGTGGCGCTGATCGACGATCCGGGCCTGACGATCGAGCAGCTGATCGAGATCGTGCCCGGCCCCGATTTCCCGACCGGCGGCCTGATCCTCGGCCGCGCCGGCACGCGCCAGGCCTACAACACCGGCCGCGGCTCCATCATCATGCGGGCGAAGTCCCACGTGGAGGAGCTGCGCAAGGAGCGCGAGGCGCTGATCTTCACCGAGATCCCGTTCCAGGTGAACAAGGCGACCTTGATCGAGAAGATCGCCGAGCTGGTGAAGGAGAAGCGCGTCGAGGGCATCTCGGACCTGCGCGACGAGTCCGACCGCTCCGGCATGCGGATCGTGGTCGAGATCAAGCGCGACGCGATGGCCGACGTCGTGCTGAACCAGCTCTACCGCTACACGCCGCTGCAATCCTCCTTCGGCTGCAACATGGTGGCGCTGAACGGCGGTCGCCCCGAGCTGATGAACCTGAAGGACCTGCTCCAGGCCTTCAACGACTTCCGCGAGGAGGTTGTCTCCCGGCGCACCAAGTTCCTGCTCGGCAAGGCCCGGGAGCGCGCCCACGTCCTGTGCGGCCTCGCGATCGCGGTCGCCAACATCGATGAGGTGATCCGCCTCATCCGCACCGCGCCGGACCCGAACGCCGCCCGCGAGGCGCTGATGGGCCGCGACTGGCCGGCCCACGACATCGCCCCGCTGATCGCGCTCGTCGACGACCCGCGCCACCGCGTCTCCGAGGACGGCACCTACCGGCTCTCCGAGACGCAGGCCCGCGCCATCCTGGACCTGCGCCTGCAGCGCCTCACCGCGCTCGGCCGCGACGAGGTCGGGGACGAGCTGAAGACGCTCGCCGACGAGATCGCCGACTACCTCGACATCCTGCGCTCGCGCGCCCGCATCCAGGGCATCGTCAAGCACGAGCTCGCCGAGGTGCGTGCCCTCTTCGCCACGCCGCGCCGGACCGAGATCGTGGACTTCGACTCGAACGTCGAGGACGAGGATCTGATCGCCCGGGAGGACATGGTGGTGACCGTGTCCCACGCCGGCTACGTCAAGCGCGTGCCGCTCTCGACCTACCGGTCGCAGCGCCGCGGCGGCAAGGGCCGCTCGGGGATGAGCACCCGCGACGAGGATTTCGTCACCCGGCTGTTCGTGGCCAACACCCACACGCCGGTGCTGTTCTTCTCCGACCAGGGCCAGGCCTACAAGGAGAAGGTCTGGCGCCTGCCGGTGGCGGCCCCGAACGCCCGCGGCAAGGCGCTCGTGAACATCCTGCAGCTGCAGCAGGAGGGCGAGCGCATCACCACAATCATGCCGCTTCCCGAGGACGAGGCCTCCTGGGAGACCCTCGACGTGATGTTCGCGACCGCCTCCGGCAACGTCCGGCGCAACAAGCTCTCGGACTTCGTGCAGGTGAACCGCAACGGCAAGATCGCCATGAAGCTGGATGCGGGCGACCACATCGTCCACGTCGAGATCTGCCGGCCGGACCAGAACGTGCTGCTGACCACCGCCGAGGGGCAGTGCATCCGCTTCCCCGTCGAGGACGTGCGCGTGTTCAAGGGCCGCGATTCGACCGGCGTGCGCGGCATCAACCTGGGCTCGGGCGACCGCGTGATCTCGATGGCGATCCTCAACCACTTCGAGGCGTCGCCTGAGGAGCGCGCCGGCTATCTCAAGATGCGCCGCGCGGTCATCGGCGACGGCGAGGACGCCGGAGACAACGGCGAGGCCGAGGAGGCGAGCGCCGCCGCGATCTCGACCGAGCGCTACTCGGAGATGGGTGGAGCGGAGCAGTTCGTGCTGACGCTCTCCGAGAACGGCTTCGGCAAGCGCTCGTCGTCCTTCGAGTACCGAACCTCGAACCGCGGCGGAAAGGGCATCACGGCGATGCGGGTCAACGCCCGCAACGGCAAGCTGGTCGCCTCCTTCCCCGTCGAGAGCACCGACCAGATCATGCTGGTGACGAATGCCGGCCAGCTCATCCGGGTGCCGGTGGACGACATCCGCATCGTCGGCCGCGCCTCGCAGGGCGTGACGGTGTTCAACACCGACAAGGCCGAGCGCGTGGTCTCCGTCGAGCACATCGAGGGCGAGGACGGGGCCGAGGAGGACGAGGCCTGAGCGCCGGGAGCGTGCCTCAACAGGAGGCGCGCTCCCGTTGCCGGATCGCCATCTGGCTCTGAGCGGATCTGCGGGAACTGAGCGCGACAATGCCTTCTGCGCGCGACGCATTCTCGCCTGCAGCGAGTAGGCAGTCGGAGATGGGGATCGCGAAGCTCTTTCTCGCCGCGCTCGCTTACGGCGTGGTGACGGTGGCGTTGTTCGGCGATCCGGCGCAACCCATCGGTCTCGCAACGTTCTGGTCTGATCGACTTGGCATTCCCTATTGGCGGCAAGTCGCTGCTATCTGCGTCGCCATCTCGGCGCTGGTTTTCGCGCTTCCACGAAAAGGCAAAATCTTCGATCTCCTTCGGTGGCCGATTTTCACTGTCCTAGCCGTAATCCTGCCAACTCTGAGCGTGGGGATCTACGCGGACAGGATCCGCCATCAGGGTATCCTCGTGCTCGTGCCCGATTCCGTCGATGAGAGCTCTTTCTTCAAGTCTATCCGCAAGGCTCCTGCAGATTTTCAGTCGTTTTTACACACGGCGGCGATCAAGGATTGTAAGCCGTACGCCTGGAGCTATCGGAGATTGGCATTCTACGAGGTGCCACCGAATGTCGCCGTTAACGTCCTGCCCCTAGCGTGGATCAATCGGTGCGGAATCGTCCGGTCCGACCGCTATTGACCCAGCCCCAATTGCTTCAGGCCTGTCCTCAAGCACTGGCCGCCACGGTTCCGTTCCCCGAGAAAATGCTTTAGGGCGGAGGCGATGACGCGCACCGCCCTCTACGCCGGCTCCTTCGATCCGGTGACGAACGGCCACCTCGACGTCGTGCGCCAGGCCTGCCGGCTGGTGTCGCGCCTCGTGATCGCCATCGGCGTGCATCCGGGAAAGACGCCGCTCTTCAGCGCCGAGGAGCGGGCCGAGCTTCTCCGCGAGACCTGTGGGCCGCTGGCGCGGGCCGAGGGGGCGGAGCTGGAGATCGCGCGCTTCGACGATCTCGCGGTCGCGGCGGCCCGGCGCTGCGGCGCCACCCTGTTCATCCGGGGCCTGCGCGACGGCACCGACCTCGACTACGAGATGCAGCTCGCCGGCATGAACGGCGCGATGGCGCCCGAGGTCCAGACCGTGTTCCTGCCGGCCTCGATCCAGGTGAGACCGATCACCGCGACCCTCGTCCGCCAGATCGCCGCGATGGGCGGCGACGTCGCCCCCTTCGTACCGGGGCCGGTGGCGGCGCGCCTCGCCGCGCGCTTCGCCAAAGCCCCTTGAGTGTCCACGACCAACCGGAGATGCCCCGCATGAACCGTCGCACCGCCCTCGGCGCGCTCGCGCTCGCCGCCGCAATCGGCCTCGCCCCCGCCGCCCAGGCCGCCGGGCCGGACACCGTCTACCTCGACACGAAGGACGGGCGCGTCACCATCGAGCTGCGGCCGGATCTGGCGCCCAAGCACGTCAAGCAGATCAAGACGCTGGTCGGCCAAGGTTTCTACAACGGCCTCAAGTTCCACCGCGTCATCGACGGCTTCATGGTCCAGACCGGCGATCCGAACGGCAACGGCACCGGCGGCTCGAAGCTGCCGAACATCCCGGCCGAGTTCACGCAGACGCCGTTCCTGCGGGGCACCGTCGGCATGGCCCGCTCGCAGGACCCGAACTCCGCGAACTCCCAGTTCTTCATCTGCCTCGCGCCCGCGACCTTCCTGAACAACAACTACACCGTGGTCGGCGTGGTGACGGACGGCATGGACGTGGTCGACAAGGTCAAGAAGGGCTCCAAGAGCGACAACGGCTCGGTGAAGGACCCGGACAAGATCGTGAAGATGGAGCTGGCCGAGAAGGCCAAGTGAGCTGAGGCTCGCGCGGACGATACGGGGCGCGGCGCTCGCGGGCGCCCTGCTGCCGGGTGCGGCGTCGGCCTCCTATTACGGGGCGCCGGGCCCCCCGCTGAGCCTGCCCCAGACGCTGCGCGGCACCGTCGTGGTGCCGCTCGCCGAGGCTCCGGCGGCACCCGCCGACACGCTGCCCCAGCTCTATCCGGTGCTGGCCGCCTGCTGGCAGCCGCCCGCGGGGCTCGGCCACGGAGAGGTCCAGATCACGGCCCGCTTCGCCCTGCGGCGGGACGGCAGCCTCATCGCGTCGCCCCGCATCGTCTTCACGAGCGGGGCGGCGGGCGAGGCGAGGAACCGGCTCCTCCGGACGACCCTGCGGGCGCTCAAGGCCTGCACGCCGGCCCGGATCACGCCGGATCTCGGCCGGGCCATCGCCGGCCGGCCGATCGGCCTGCGCCTCGTCTATCGGGGCACCCGCTGACCTCCCGATTTGCCGCGAGCCCGCGGATCGGGTTAGGCCGTCGCACGAGCACGGCCTGACGATCGGGACGAGTTTCCACCAACGGAGAACGACGACATGGCAGACAACGAGACGATCGTCCTCGAGACCACCAAGGGCCGCGTGGTGATCGCGTTGCGCCCGGACCTGGCGCCCAACCACGTCGAGCGCATCAAGACGCTGGCTGGCCAGGGCTTCTACGACGGCGTGCCCTTCCACCGGGTGATCGACGGCTTCATGGCCCAGACCGGCGACCCGACCGGCACGGGCTCCGGCGGCTCGGACCTGCCCGACCTCAACGCCGAGTTCAACGCCGAGCCGCACGTGCGCGGCACCTGCTCGATGGCCCGCACGAACTTCCCGCACTCGGCCAACTCGCAGTTCTTCATCTGCTTCGACGACGCCCGCTTCCTCGACCGCCAGTACACCGTCTGGGGCAAGGTCATCGAGGGCATGGACGTGGTCGACACGATCAACAAGGGCGAGCCCCCGCGCTCGCCGGACAAGATCGTGAAGGCGACGGTCGGCGCAGCGTGAGCCGGCTCCTGATCTGATACCGGCTGCGGGCGAGATGATCTGTTCGGATCCGCGGCTTCCCCTCTCCCCGCGCGCGGGGAGAGGGGATCCGCTGACGGTCGAGAGGTTCGTCTCACACCGAACGCGGGGCGGACATGGCGAGCACGGCCTCCGCCGCCGCCAGATCCTCCGGCGTGTTGATGTTGAGGAACGGGTCCAGCGGCGCGACCGGCCAGGAGGCCGCCGCCGCCGGGTGCCGGGCGATGAAGCCGCCGACGCGGCGCTCGCCGCCCTCTAGATAGAGTCGCAGGTCGTGCCTGAGCGCCGCCGGCCACAGCGCGATCGTGTAGTGCCGCCGCTCGCCCGAGGCCGCGAGCGCGATGCCGGCCTCCGGGCGCAAGGCCGCCAGCCGCGCCACCAGATCCGCGGGCAGGAAGGGCGCGTCGCCCGAGACGCTGACGATTGCCCCGACCCCGCGGGAGGCGGCGTGCTCCAGCCCTGCCAGGATGCCGGCGAGCGGCCCCGGCCGGTCGGGCAGCGTGTCCGGCAGGACCGGCCCCGGGAAGGCGCCGAACCGGGCCGGGTCGCCGTTGGCGCTGAGCGCCAGCCCTGCCCCGCACTGCGTCTCCAGCCGCTCCGCGACCCGCGCGAGCAGGGTGCGTCCCCCGAGCCGGAGCAGGGGCTTGTCGCCCCCGCCCATTCGCCGGGCCAGGCCCCCGGCCAGGATCAGGCCGAGGACGGGCGCGCTCACTCGATGACGATCTTCGGCGCCGCACGGCCGGCGGGCGCGCCCGAGAGGTTCGCCCAGAGCTTGGCCGCGATCTCCCGGTAGACCTGCGCCTGCGGCCCGTCCGGATCGGTCGCCACCACCGGACGGCCGGAATCGGAGGTCTCGCGGATCGTCATGTTGAGCGGCACCTCGCCGAGGAAGGGCACGCCGAGGCGCTCGGCTTCCTGGCGGGCGCCGCCGTGGCCGAAGATGTGGGAGGCGTGGCCGCAATTCGGGCAGACGAAGGTCGCCATGTTCTCGATCACGCCAAGGATCGGCACGGCGACCTTCTTGAACATGGTCACGCCACGCCGCGCATCGATCAGCGCGAGGTCCTGCGGCGTCGAGACGATCACGGCGCCGGACAAGGGCGTGGCCTGAGCCATGGTGAGCTGCGCGTCGCCGGTACCGGGTGGCATGTCCACGATGAGCACGTCGAGCTCGCCCCAGAGCACGTCGCGCAGCATCTGGGTGATGGCCGACTGCACCATCGGCCCGCGCCAGATCATCGCCGTCTCGGGCTCGATCAGGAAGCCGATCGACATGACCTTGAGCCCGTAGCCCTCCATCGGCTCCATCGAGCGGTTCTCGACCACGTTGGGCTTGCCGGAGAGGCCGAAGAGCTTCGGAACGGAAGGCCCGTAGATGTCGGCGTCGAGGAGGCCGACCTTCAGCCCCTGCGCCTTGAGCGCGAGGGCGAGGTTGCAGGCGGTGGTCGACTTGCCGACGCCGCCCTTGCC
>NZ_LSIX01000631.1:0-4848 GCF_001556475.1 Methylobacterium sp. CCH5-D2
CCCGCCGGTCTGAGCCCCTCATCCGGGGGGCAGCACCTCGATCTGCAGGCCGCCGTAATAGGCCGCGAGGTCGTCGATCTCGGCGTCCGTGAGATCCTTGGCGACGACGTTCATCACCGCGTTGCGGCGGGTGCCGTCCCGGTACTCCCGCAGGGCCTTGACGAGGTAGACCTCGACCTGGCCCGCGAGGTTCGGCGCCTCCGGCAGCTTCGAGAGCCCGTCGAGCCCGTGGCAGGCCTGGCAGGCGGCGGCGCGCTTGCGGCCCGCCGCGGCGTCGCCCCCGGCCGCGGCCGGGAGCGCGCCGAGGAGCAGCGCCGCGAGGGCGAGGCCAAGCGGCTTGCTCGGACCCCTCACTTGTCCCCGCCCTCGTAGGAGATGCGGTAGATCGCGCCCGCGGTGTCGTCCGAGACGAGGAGCGAGCCGTCGAGCAGCACCGCCACGTCCACGGGGCGGCCGAGATACTCGCCGTCCTGCGTCAGCCAGCCCTCGGCGAAGGGCTTCACGGAGGCGACCTTGCCGTCGGCGCCGAGCGTCGCGAACATGATCCGCGCGCCCACCGGCGTGGTGCGGTTCCACGAGCCGTGCTCGGCGATGAAGATCCCGCCCTGGTAGGCCTTCGGGAACTGCTTGGCCGTGTAGAAGGTCAGCCCGAGATCGGCCGCGTGCGGCGGCAGTTCGGCCAGCGGCGCCACGGCGTTCGCGGGCGGGGTTTGGTCCTTGTACTCGGTGGTGCGGACCTGGCCGCCGCCGTACCAGGGGAAGCCGAACGTCTCGCCGGCCTTGGTGGCGCGGTTCAGCTCGCCCGGCGGCGTGTCGTCGCCCATGCCGTCCACTTGGTTGTCGGTGAACCAGAGGCTCTTGTCGGGCGCGAAGTCGATGCCGACCGAGTTGCGGATGCCGGTGGCGAAGACCTCGCGGTTCTTCCCGTCGGCATCGACCCGGACGATGCCGCCGATGCCGGTCTTCGCGTAGAGGTCGAGCTTGTCGGCGGGCGGCACGTTGTAGGGCTGGCCGAGCGCGATGTAGGTCTTGCCGTCCGGCCCCACGCGGCAGACGCGGGCGGTGTGGTTGTAGCTCTCTTCCGACGCCGGGATCAGCTCGCCTTGGCGGACCACGATGCCGGCGGCCACGTCCGGGTTCTCGTAGAAGAACTCGGCGGCCGGGAAGGCCAGCACCCGGTTCTGCTCGACCACGGTGAGCACGCCGTCGCGCGAGAAGCAGACGCCGTTCGGCACCTTGAAACCGATGCCCGGCGCGAAGGGGCGCACCTCGTCGGCCACCCGGTCCTTGTCGCGGTCGGTGACGGTGTAGACCTTGCTCTTGCGGGTGCCGACGAAGAGCACGCCCGCATTGGGGCCGACCGCGATCGAGCGGGCGTCCGGCACCACGGCGTAGAGGTCGATCTTGAAGCCCGCGGGCAGCGTGATCTTGGAGAGCGTCTTGCGGATGGCGTCGGCGCGGCGCCCGGTCTGCGGCACCTCGGGCGCCGGCTCCGTGCCCGTGCTCTTGAAGGCCTGGAGCTTCTCGAGGTCGTCGGCCTTGCCCTTGGTCTCGCCGGGCTGGGCGCCCTGCGCGAGGGCGCCGGTGGTGAGTGCGGCGCTGGCCAGAAGCGCGGCGAGGATCTGTGAACGCATGGGTGTCTTCCCCGGTGCCGCCCCGTGATCGGGCGTTCGGGGGCAAGTCTTGCGCGCGAGACAGCGGCGCGCAAGGTGATCCGATGACGGCCGGAGGCGGCCGTCCGCGCCGGGGTGGCGCCCTGGCGCATCCGTGAAGGCGGCCGGTTCAGGCCACCTTGCGCGGCACCAGCCGCTCGCTCCCGAGCGCCTCCTCGGCCCCCGAGATGCCGGCCTCGGTGTACTCGGCGTCCTCGTTGACCCGCCAGACGTCGTGGCGGCGCTGGCCCGCCAGGATGTTCTCCACGGTCAGCATCGCCGTCATCATGGCGTGGTCCTGGTTGTTGTACTTGTGCATGCCGTTGCGGCCGACGAGGTGCAGGCTCGGGAAGTCCCGCTCCAGCTCCATGCGGACCATCGCGACGTTCTCGGCGTAGGTCTCGTCGTAGACCGGGTAGGCCTTGGGCTGGCGCACCACGCAGGCATCGACCACGTCGGCCGGGTCGATCAGGCCGATCTTGCCGATCTCCGCCTTGGCGAGCGCGACGAGGTCCGCGTCGGAGCTGTTCCAGAGCCCGTCGCCCTCGAAGCAGAAATACTCCAGCCCGAGGCAGGTATGGCCCGCATCCGGCACCATCTCGGGCGACCACGAGAGGAAGTTCTGCACCCGGCCGACCTTCACGGACGGGTCGTGGATGTAGATCCAGTTATCGGGGAAGGTCCTGTCGGACTTCGCGATCAGCGCAACCGTGAGGAAGTCGCGGTACTGCAGGGCGCGGGCGTGGAAGGTGCTGAGCGGCCGCGGGCGGATCGCGTCGACGAGTTCGCGCACCGGCGCCGAGGAGACGAGGTTGCGGGCCGTGTAGGTCTCGCGGCTGCCGTCGCCCATGAGCACGCTCACCGTCCAGATGCCGGTGGCGGCGTCGTAGCCGAGCCCGTCGACAGCGCGGTCGAGCAGCACCTTGCCGCCCTGGGCCCGGACCTTGGCGGCGGCGGCCTCCCACATCATGCCGGGGCCGCGGCGGGGATAGCGGAAGGATTCGATCAGGGTCTTGATCACCGGCTCGCCGGCCTTGCCACCGGCCTTGGGCTTCCCCCGCAGCCCGAGCGAGCGCATGAGCGCGTCGCGGATCGCGGCGCCGAGGTCGAGCCCCTTGATGCGCTGGGCCGCCCAGTCGGCCGAGATCGCGTCGCAGGACATGCCCCAGACCTTCTCGGTGTAGGTCTTGAAGAAGATCGAGAACAGGCGCTCGCCGAACTGGTTGCGCACCCAGTCGTGGAAGCTCTTGGGCCTCTCGATCGGCTTGGCGCGGGCGTACAGGTAGGAGAGCACGCAGGCCGTGCTGGTGAGCAGGCCGAGGTTGCGCAGCGCCTCGAAGGCTTTCAGCGGGTAGGCGTAGTACTTGCCCTGGTAGTAGATCCGCGACAGGCGCGGGCGCTCGATGAAGTCGTCGGGCAGGAGCTCGTCCCAGAGATCGACCACGGCCTTCGACTTCGAGAAGAAGCGGTGCCCGCCGATGTCGAACAGGTAGCCGTTGTGGGAGACCGTGCGGGAGATGCCGCCGACCTGGGCGGGGTCGCGCTCCAGCACCGTGACGGAGCGGCCGTGCTTCGACAGCAGGTAGGCGGCGGTCAGCCCCGCGGGCCCTGCGCCGATGACCAGCGTCTCGGTGTGATGGCTCATTCCCGGCTCCGGCGGGGCGGTCCCCCCATCAGGTCCGCCCGAACGTGCCGGAGTATCGCCCGGAAGGGTTAACGAGGGCTGTCCCGGGGCCGCCGCGGGCCCGTCCCGGCCCGGTCAGGAGATCCATTTGAGGGCGCGGATGACGCCCATGTCGGCGGCGCGGCGATGGGCCGAGACGTCGCGCCGCCCGGCGATCTCGGCCTGGTTGGCCGCATAGTAGCGGTAGGCGCGCAGCAGCATCTCGCTGTTCGACAGGGTCGGGCGCCAGCCGAGCGCGGCCTTGATCCGCCCGGTATCGAAGGTGAAGTCGGCCGCGATCATGCGGTAATGGTAGGGCCCGAGCGGCGAGAGCCGGAGCGCGTGCGCGGCCCGCATGGCGAGGACGGCCGGCCCCTTGGGCAGGCCGACGATCCGCGAGCGGCTCCCGGTCTCCGCGATGACGTGTGCGAAGCTCTCGCGCATGGTGTCGACCCGGTCCGAGCCGATGCCGAAGGTGCCCGCGCGGCGCTGCTCCCAGGCCAGCAGCATCGCGGCGATCAGGTCGCGGGCGTAGATGAACTGGTAGCGGTGCGAGCCGTCGCCGACCGTCCAGACCCGGCGCCCCTCGGCGATGAACTCGAACAGGATCGCGAGGAGGCCGAGGCGTCCCTCGTCGATGATCGTGGGCGAGCGGATCACCGTCACGGCGACGTCGCGGGCATGGGCGGCAAGCACCTTCTCGCCCTCCCATTTGCTCGCGCCGTAGGGCTCGCAGGGCTCCGGCGCGTCGTCCTCGCGCACCGGCCGCGCGAAGCCGCGGCCCCAGAGGCAGTTGCTGGAGATCGCGACGAGGCTCGGCACGCCCGCCGCCGCGGTCGCCGCCGCGAGGCTGCGCGTGCCCTCGACGTTGGAGGACCACATCTCGGCCTCCGGCACGGCGCCGTGGGCGAGGAGCGCCGCGCAGTGGAACACGCCCGCGAAGCCGCCCCCCGACAGGATCCGGTCGAGGCCCGGCCGGTCGCGGATGTCGCCGACGACGCCCTGCAGCCGCGGATGACGCCGCACGCCCGGCAGGAGGTCGATGCTCGTGACCGCGTGCCCGGCCGCCAGCAGGTCGTCGATCAGGAGGGATCCCAGGAAGCCGGAACCGCCGGTGACGAGAAGACGGGCCATGTCGGTTCTCAGTTTCGGTTCTCAGTGTCGGTTCTCGGTGTCGGTTCTCGGTGTCGGTTCTCAGACGGGCGCCGCGCGCGGGACCGCGACGCTCGGCCGGCCGTCGGCCGGGGCGAGGAGGCGCCACGCGGCAGCGAACAGGGTGCCGGGCACCAGCGCGCACAGGATCGGCAGGTCGAGAATGAACAGCACCCGGGCGAGGGGGACGAGGAGCCAGGTGGCGAGCGCGAGCGGGGCCGCCGGCCGGCCGAGCGCCAGCAGGGTCAGGCCCGGCGCGACCAGGGCAAGCTCGTAGTGGCTCGCGTAAGGGAGCATCACGATCGGGGCGAGCAGGACGACGAGGAGCGCCAGGGGATCCATCTGCGGGCCGTCCCCCGCCCGGCGCAGGGCAGCCACCCC
>NZ_LSIX01000062.1:0-210 GCF_001556475.1 Methylobacterium sp. CCH5-D2
TTCGAGCGGGCGGTGGGCGGCATCGTCGGCACGGTCTCGTCGTCCGCGACCGAGCTGCAGGCCACCGCCCAGACCATGACGGCGACGGCCGCCGAGACGGCCGGGCTGTCGGCGACCACCGCGAGCGCGGCCGAGGAGGCGTCCACCAACGTCAACACCGTGGCGGCGGCGGCCGAGGAACTCGGCGCCTCGGTGGCCGAGATCGGCCGG
>NZ_LSIX01000632.1:0-5193 GCF_001556475.1 Methylobacterium sp. CCH5-D2
GTCATACCCCTCACCCCAACCCTCTCCCTCTGGGAGAGGGGGCGCGGCGCGGTTCCCCGCACACGCCCGAACTGATCGACCGGCGACTGTATTGCGGGTCAAGCGCGGATGTCGCTTTGGGGGAAGGTTTTGTCCTCTCGGACGAGGGCGTTGGCCAGGACGACGAGCCTGCGCCCCGTGGCGACCTTGGCCGGCTTGCCGGCCTCCCTGTACCTGAGGCCAGGCCGTATCAAAGCACGGCCTGGCCTCAGGTACAGGAGGTCGTGTGAGGCCCGGCGGGGGCGGGTCCGGCGGCAGGCCGCGGGACTGGCTGGGGGCGAGTGCGGAAACGTCTGCAACTTTCGGTATCGGTTTCACCCTTCCGAAAGCCCGCCGCCTCTCAATCAGGGCGTGCAGACGGATCCCAGCATGCAGCCCAGCCTCGCGGCCCAGATCGACGGCGAACTCACCAAACGCTGGCACGAGCCGCGCTCGGCGACCCTGCGCGCGCTCTACGTCGAGCGCCTGGGCGAGGCGCAGCGGCGGGACGTGCGCGTCGCCGTCTGGATCGTCGGCATCCTCTACATGCTGTTCGCGGTCACCGACGCGGTGCTGATCGGCGACGTCCTCCTCTACACGGCGGCCGCGCGCCTCGCGATCGGCCTCGGCTTCATCGTCGGGATGGAGCTCCGGATCGGGCGGGGCGTGCCGCTGCCCCTGATCGACCGGCAATGCGCGGCGGCCGTGGTCGTCGGCTACGCGACCTGGCTCTGGCTCTCCAGCTACAGCCATCACCACCTCAGCGCGTCGTACTACATGACCTTCGGGATCATCTTCATGATGGTCTCGAACCTGTTCTTCAATTTCGGCTTCCGGCTGGCGCTGGTCACCTCGGGCGTGATCGCCGCGAGCTTCCTCGGCGCCCTCGCGACGGTTTTCCCGGTCAGCTACGAGTACGCGGTCGCGGTCGGCACGCTCTACCTCTCGACCTACGTGCTGACGCTCTACGTCAACTGGAAGCTCAACCGCGAGCGCTACCGGGTCTTCCTCAACGCGGTCCGGGCCGAGCTGCAGCAGGAGGAGGTGGTCGAGCGCGGCGCGGCGCTCCTGCGTCTCTCCACCACCGACGCGATGACGGGGCTCGCCAACCGCCGGGCGATCGACGAGGCCCTGCGCGCCCACTGGGAGGCGTGGCAGGGGCGCGGCCACGGCTTCGGCGTCGTCCTGATCGACATCGACTATTTCAAGCTCTTCAACGACCATTACGGCCACCAGGAGGGCGACCGCTGCCTCGTCGCGGTCGCCGCCGCGCTGGAGCGCGTCGCGGCGGAGCGGGGCTGCATCGTCGGCCGCTTCGGAGGCGAGGAGTTCATCGTGCTGGCCCGCTCCGAGAGCCGGCGGCAGATGGCGGGGATCGCCGAGGCGATCCGCGGCGCGATCGAGATCCTGTGCCTCCCCCACTGCCAGCGCCCGGACCGCTGCGAGACGATCACCGTCAGCGTCGGCGCCGCCTTCAGCGCGGATGTCGCCGGCAACAAGGTCGAGCGCCTCGTGACGGAAGCCGACCGCGCCCTCTACGCCGCCAAGGCGAGCGACCGGAACTGCGTGCGGGTGTTCGACCGGGACGACCCGGGGCAGCTCGGACTCTACGAGAGCGTGGCCGACCTCGTGCGCACCGCGCTCGCGCAGGACCGGGTCTCCCTGGTCTACCAGCCGATCCTCGACGCGCGCACCGGCGCGGTGGTGGCGGCCGAGGCCCTGATGCGGCTGACCGCGCCCGACGGCGCGCCGGTCTCGCCGGCCGTGTTCATCCCGGTGGCCGAGCGCACCGGCGCCATCGTCGAGCTCGGCAAATGGGCGGTGCGCACCGCCTGCCGCGAGGCGCTCGTCGGAGCGGGCCTGCGGCGGGTCAGCGTCAATGTCTCGGCGGCGCAGTTCCGGGTGCCGGGCTTCGCGCTCGCGGTGGCCGGGATCCTGGCCGAGACCGGGATCGCGGCCGGCCGCGTCGCCGTCGAGGTGACCGAGGGGCACGAGATCGAGACCCAGGACGCGGTGATGCAGGGGCTGGCCGAGCTGCGCGACCTCGGGGTGAAGCTCTGGCTCGACGATTTCGGCACGGGCTTCGCCGGGCTCTCCTGCCTGCGCAGCCTGCCCTTCGACGTCGTCAAGATCGACCGCTCCTTCCTGCACGCGGCCGAGACCCCGCAGGGTGCCCGGATGCTGGAGGACATCCTCGGCCTCGTGCGCAACGCCGGCCCCGCCACCGTGGTCGAGGGCGTCGAGACCGACGCCCAGCGCGCCTTCCTGGCGGCGCGGCCGGTCGACATGCTGCAGGGCTACCGCCTCGGCCGGCCGATGCCGGCCGAGGCGTTCCAGGCTTTCCTGCGCGAGCGGGAGGAGGCACCGGCCCGCTCGCTCTCGGCCTGAGGCGGGACCCGCTCAGGCACGCTCCAGCTCCAGATAGCCGACGCAGCCGCCCGAATCCGCGAAGTAGCGCTGCCCCGCGAGATCCACCTCCGAGATCTCGGCCGCGAAGGCCCGGATCTGCGCCTCGCCGCGGTAGAGGAGCTGCCAGTCCATCACGGCGTCCATGTAGGCCTCCTCGCGCAGGCCCGTGAGGAAGTTCCCGACGAGCAGCCGCCCGCCCGGCCGCAGCAGCCCGAACAGCCGGCGCGTCAGCCGGGCGGCGATCCGGTCGTCGAGGTAGTCGTAGAGGCCCGCCGCGTAGACGAGGTCGAAGCGACCGATCTCGGCCTCCGTCGTCGCCCTGGCGGCGATGAAGTCGCGCACGCTGAGCCGGCGCGCCGCGATGGCCGGCGAGAGGTCGCGGGCGCGCCCGGCCACCAGCGCGAGGCTCGCCCGGTCCTGGTCCGTGGCGAGCAGCCGCGCGATGCGGCCCTCCCGCAGGGCCGCGCTGATCTCGGCCTCCCGCAGATGTCCGCAGGCCACCGCCAGCACCGCGGCGCCGGGCCGCTCCACGGCCGCCCTGTCGATCGCTCCGGCCAGGATCCGGCGGCGCTCCCGCACGGCCGCGCAGGGCGCCGTCCCGGCGGTGACCGCGTAGGCCGCACGGCCGGCCGCGCTCGCGGCCGCCACCGCGGCGTCGGCGTCGGGGTGGCGGTAGATCAGGTCGAGCAGGCCCGCATCGCCGGGATAGCCGCGCGGTCGCGCGAAGGCGTGGCGGGTCAGCGGGCAGGCCTGCATCAGCGCCCCGAGCGGGTGGGCCCGCACGGCCGGCACCGCCACCGCGGCCCAGTCCGCCGGCCCGGCCTCGTCGCGCAGCCCCCGCAGGACCTCGATCGTCCGGTCCGCGAGGCGCGCATGTGCCTCGGGCCCGTCCGCCGCCCCGAGGTCGGCCGCGACCGCGTCGAGCCGCGCGGCGACGTCGTCGACGCATTGCCGCTGCGCCTCCGACAGGAGCGGAGGTGACGGATCGGCTGAAACAGGAAGCGTAAAGTTCCTACCGACCTCGACGGAATCGGAAGGTTTCGGCCAGATCCGAACGGACGTGGCCGCACGCGCATGCCTAGAGCGCAGAAGACGTGCGGGATAGCGGCGCATCTTTTACATCCAATGAACGATCCTGCGCCCTGAAAGAGCTTGGATACGCTCGTTATTGCCCCCACCTGCGAGGTAAGCGGAGTCTGACTGCGATGCGTAGCGTTGCGCCGGATCCGGAAAGGCGTTGTCCACCAAAACCTATGGTTGTTCACACCCGTGATCGGCTACCTGTCCGGGTCCCCCTCGAAACGGTCGTGCGATCGGCCGCGGCCGCGGGCCGCCGGGCCGGTTGGGCCACGGTGTCGCAGGGTGGGTTGATCTGGGTTGCGATCCATAGGGTAGGGGTTGATTCCGCGGGGGGTATGCGGTCTCTCTTCATCGGACCGGCAAGGTTCTCCGAGATTGCTTTGCCGTCGCTCGATAGTTCATTGGCCCAAGTCCGGATTGGATGCTCAGGCGCTCCATGCCGCTCAGTGCGATATTGGATGTTGGTCCCGGTGGCTCCGGTGAGCAGGTTCAGAGCATTCTGAGGGCGGTACGGCGACATCTTGCGATGGATATCGGATTCATTTCCGAGTTCACCGAGAACGACCGCGTGTTCCGCTTCACCGATGGCGAGACACTGCGCAATCCCATCGCGGTCGGCGGGGCGGACCCGCTCCGGCAGAGCTTCTGCCACTACGTGGCGGCCGGCCTGATGCCCGGGCTGCTGCAGGATGCCCGCGAGGATCCGGTCGCCCGCGGCCTGTCGGCGACGGACGCGCTCCCGGTGGGAGCGCATCTGAGCGTCCCGCTCCGCTACGCCGACGGGACCGCCTACGGGACCCTGTGCTGCTTCAGCTTCACGCCCGACCGCACCCTCACCGGGCGGGACCTCAACGTGCTGCGGCTCTGCGCCGACGTCGTCTCGGCCGTGCTCCAGAAGGAGCGCAGCGCCAGCCTCGACCTGGAGGCGCGGCGCGCCCGCATCGCCGACATCCTGGCGAGCCGGGCCATCGACGTCGTCTACCAGCCCGTCTACCGCACGAGCGACGGGCGCCTGATGGCGTTCGAGGCGCTCTCGCGCTTTCGCGCGGCGCCGGAGCGCGCGCCGGACCTCTGGTTCGCCGAGGCCGCCGAGGTCGGGCTGTTGGAGGAGCTGGAATTCCTGGCGGCGGCGCTGGCGCTGCGGGGCCTGGAGCGGATCGACCCCTCGATCAAGCTCACCCTCAATCTCTCGCCGTCGAGCGTGCTGAGCCCGGCCTTCGCCCGCATGTTCGAGGGGGCCCCTCTCCGGCGGGTCGTGGTCGAGCTGACGGAGCACGCCGAGGTGCCCTGCTACGCGGCGCTGCGCGCGGCGCTGGCGCCCCTGCGGGCGCGCGGCCTGCGGCTCGCCATCGACGACGTCGGGGCGGGCCACGCGACCTTCCGGCACGTGCTCGACCTCGCGCCCGAACTGATCAAGCTCGACCGCAGTCTCATCGCGGGGATTGACGGCGATTCCGCCCGCCGCGCGCTCGCCGACGCCCTGACGATCTACGGCCGGCGCATCGGGTCGGAGGTTGTGGCGGAGGGCGTCGAGACCTGGGGCGAGTACGCGGTGCTGAAGGAGATCGGCGTCACCCGCGTGCAGGGCTACCTGCTGGGCCGGCCCCAGCCCCTCGACGCGGCCTGCGGCCTGCCGCTCACCCTGGTGGGACTGGGCGGCGGGGGGTGAGCGGCGCGGGCCGGCCC
>NZ_LSIX01000633.1:0-3608 GCF_001556475.1 Methylobacterium sp. CCH5-D2
GATGTGTATAAGAGACAGCACCATGACGATGCCGACCGAGGAGCCGGCCCCGCGCGCCCGGCCCGCGCGCCTCGCCGCCGCGACGCCGCAGGCCCCGGTCCAGGCGGCCGCGCCAGCCGCGCCGGAGGCCGTCGCCGAGCAGCCGCGCCCCGTGCCCTCGATCCGCAAGGCCCCCCAGCGCCTCGCCTCCGCGTCGCCGGAGGCCGGCATCCCGGCCGAGCCCACCACCACGGCCGCGGCCGACGCGCCGGCTCTGAGCACCGCCGCGGTCGGCGGCTTCTCGGTGCAGCTCGGCGTGCGCGGCAGCGCGGGCGACGCCCAGACGGCGCTCCGCGAGATGCAGCGCAAGTACAGCCAGCTCGCCGGCAAGCCCGAGCTGATCCGCCAGGCCGAGGTCAACGGCAAGACCATCTACCGCGTGCGCGTCGGGCCGCTCGCCAAGGCCGAGGCGACGAGCCTGTGCAGCGCGCTGCAGGGCGCGGGCGGCCAGTGCTTCGTGGCCAAGAACTGAGCCAGAACCTGAGCCAGGACCTGAGCTGCGTCCTGAACCGCGGCGCCTAGCGCGCCGACGGCCTCTCCTCCGAGTCCGGAACGCAACACCCGCCGGGCGGCATCGCCCGCGGGCGAGGGCTGCCCCGCTTTCGCCTTGCGGGCGGGGTTCCTCCGGCGGATCCTCCTCGACCCCGGATCCCGATCCGGTCCCGTCCACCCCGCGCGAGCCCGTCCCGATGTCCTCCCGTGCCCTGATCCTCGGCTGCGCCGGCCGGACCCTCGCGCCGGAGGAGGCCGCCTTCTTCCGGGACGTGCGGCCCTGGGGCTTCATCCTGTTCAAGCGCAACATCGGCACGCCCGACGAGGTGCGCGCGCTGACCGCCGCGCTCCGCGACACGGTCGGCCGGGCCGACGCGCCGATCCTGATCGACCAGGAGGGCGGCCGGGTGCAGCGGATGGGCCCGCCGCACTGGCCGGCCTACCCGGCGGGCCGGGCCTACGCGCGCTTCGACGGGGCGGCGGCCGCGCTCGCCCGGCTCGGCGCCCGGCTGATGGCGCACGACCTCAAGGATGTCGGCATCAACGTCGATTGCGCGCCGGTGCTCGACGTTCCGGTAGCCGGCGCCCACGACATCATCGGCGACCGCGCCTACGGCACCACGCCGGCGGCGGTGGCCGAGATCGGCCGCGCGATGGCCGACGGGCTGATGGCCGGCGGCGTGCTGCCCGTGATGAAGCACATTCCCGGCCACGGCCGCGCGGCCTGCGACAGCCACCACGGCCTGCCGGTTGTCGAGACCGATCTCGCCACGCTGGAGGCACAGGATTTCGTGCCCTTCCGGGCGCTCGCCGACCTGCCGATGGCGATGAGCGCCCACGTGGTCTTCCGGGCCATCGACCCGGAGCGGCCCGCGACGCAGTCCGCCGCGGTGATCGAGCGGGTGGTCCGCGGCACGATCGGCTTCGACGGTCTGCTGATGACCGACGACCTCTCGATGCGCGCGCTTCGGGGCCCGTTCCGGGCCCGCGCCGAGGCGGCCTTCGCGGCCGGCATCGACGTGGCGCTCCACTGCAACGGCGAGCGCGCCGAGATGGAGGCGGTGGCCGAGGGCGCGCCGCTGCTGGCGGGCGAGGCCGCCCGCCAGCAGCAGGACGAAGGCCAGCACCACAAGCGCGCGCTGGCGCAGGGCGGGCTCGACGATGCCCCTCATGCATTCCCCCTCAGTCTTCGAAAGGCGCGGGCGCCTCAGCCCCGCGTCACCATGCGGTCGATGAACAGCGAGCCGCGCGAGATCACCCGCTCGCCGAGCGCGAGGCCTTCGAGGACCTCGATGTTGCCGCCGTCGATAATGCCGGTCCGGACGCGGCGGCTCTCGACCACGTTGCCAGGCTTCAGCACCCAGACGCTCACCTTGTGGCCTTCCAGCACGACCGCCGCGCGGGGCACCGCGTGGGAGAGGTTCTCGCGCTCGTTGATGATGCGCACGCTGGCGTACATCTCGGGCTTGAGGAGGCGCTGCGGGTTGTCGATGTCGGCCCGCACGGTGATGCGCCGGCTCGCCGGATCGACCGAGGAGCCGATGAAGTTGATACGGCCCTCGAAGACGCGGTCGGGGTGCGAGAGCACGCGGAACTGCAGCCGCCCCCCCATCTCGATCCGGGCGAGGTCGGACTCGCGCAGCTGCACGATGAGCCAGACCTTGGACAGGTCGCCGATGATGTAGGAGGGCTCGCCGCCGCCCGTGGTGACGTACTGGCCGGGGCCGATCTTGCGCTGGATGATGGTGCCGCTGAGCGGCGCGTTGATCGCGGTCGCGGGGTTGATGGCGCCCTTCTGCAGGTTGGCCATCTCGTCGTCGCGCAGGCCCAGGATGCGCAGGCGGTTCCTCACCGCCTCCAGCCCGACCTCGGCGGTCTTGGCGTCGTTGCTGGCCGTGTTGAGGTCGTTCTGCACGGTCTGCAACTCGCGCAGGGTCGTCACGCGCCCCTCGTAGAGATCGCGCTGGCGCTTCTCTGCAGCCTGGGTGGTCATGCGAGGGTGCCTCGAGTGCGCACCCACAGCCCAATCTCCTCGCACGTACGCAGGCCCGGCGCGGACCATCCACCGCGCCGGGTCGTATCCGTGATCAGCGCAGGAGCTGCAGGATGCCCTGGTTGGCCTGATTGGCCAGCGACAGGGCCGAGATCGCCAGAGACTGGCGGGTCGAGAGTGCCTGCGAGGTTGCCGCCTCCTCGTTCATGTCGGCGTTCACGAGGTCGGCCGAGCCGGTGTCGAGGACGTTGACGAGCTGCTTGGCAAAATCCTGGCGCGTCTGCACAACCGATAGGTTCGAGCCCAACGTCGAGGAGAGCGACTTCAGGTTCGTGAGCGCATTCGTCAGCGCGTCCGCAGCCTTCCCGAGGTCGGTGTTGTTCTGCACGCCGAAGTCGCCGCCGGCCTGACCCGTGCCGGAATCCACGAAGCGTCCGATCCCGAGTGCGTCCGCGGTGATCGCGCTGCCCTGGACCGCGAGCTTCGACTGGGCGGCACCGGTCTTCTCGTTGAACGCGATGGTCAGCCCATCGCCGTTCAGGAGGTTCGTGCCGTTGAAGCCGGCATCCTGGGCCGCCTGATTGATCTGGGTGCGCAGGTTGTTGAACTGATCGACCAACGCCGAGCGCTGCGCCGAGGTGCCGCCCGCCACGGAGAAGGCCGCGCCGCCCGTGAGCTTGGCCGTCTCGGTCGCGTCAGCCGTGAACGTGCCCGACGCCGTCTTGCCGGCCTGCATGGTGATCGTGTCGGAGCCGGTGCCCGTGACGACGAGTTGGCCGCGGGTGTCGATCGCGGCCGTAGCGATGCCGGACTTGTTGATGCCGTTGACGAGATCGTTCACCGTGTCGGCGGCCTTGATCGTGAAGGTGTAGTCGGTGTTGCCGGCCTTCAGCTTGACCTGATCCGCCTTCGTCGCGTCGACGCCGACGTTGTCCGCCCCGGCCGTGCCGAGCACGGTCTTCGCGAGCGCGGTGTCGCGCACACTCTTGCCGGCGGCGGTGGCCTGCGCGTCGGTGGCGAGCGCCTGAGTGGGTATCGGCGTGGAAAAAGGACCCGGCTGAGGGGCTGATCGGCGTCCAATAGG
>NZ_LSIX01000634.1:0-207 GCF_001556475.1 Methylobacterium sp. CCH5-D2
TCAGCTCTCGCTGCCTCACCGGCACACATTCCCTCTTCACGATGTCAGATTCTTTCGCACATCCGCCGATCATACGACCTGGCGGCGGCAAACTGGAATTCCGGACTGGCTGCTCGACACCCCTCCCCGCGCCTACAAGGCAGCGTGTGGAGAATGGTGGAGACAGACGGGATCGAACCGACGACCTCATGCTTGCAAAGCACGCGC
>NZ_LSIX01000635.1:0-9109 GCF_001556475.1 Methylobacterium sp. CCH5-D2
CTCTGCGGGACTTCGTCCCGACCGACCCGGCCTTACGGCCGGCCCACCCTCTCCCGCAGAGGGCGGAGGGAGAGTCGCGCACATGGATTTGGTGCCGCCCGGTTGCCGGCGCAGTGTCATGGCGTCTCCTCCCGGGCGCGTGCCGGCACGCAGCCTTCGCCCCGAACGATCGGGCGCCGCACCCGCCGCGGCAAGGGCGCGGCTGCAACGCTCGGGCGCGATCGTGCTAGGCTCGGGCGACTTTCGCGGGCGGCGGGGCGCGGCCCCACCCGCCCGCCAGACGGAAACGACGAGGACCGGCACATGACGTCATCCAGCGCAGGGCTCCCCACGCTCGACACCGGGAACCCGTTCTCGGCGGCGCGCTGGGACACGCCCCACGAGCTGCCGCCCTTCGAGCGCATCCGGCCCGAGCACTACCTGCCGGCCTTCGAGGCGGCCATCGCCGCCCACGAGGCCGAGATCGCCGCCATCGCGACGAGCCCCGCGGCCCCGGACTTCGACAACACCGTCGCGGCGATGGAGCGGGCCGGGCTGGCGCTCGATCGGGTGGCGGGCGTGTTCTACAATCTCACCGGCAGCCACACGAACCCGGACCTCCAGGCGATCGAGCGCACGGTCGGGCCGAGGCTCGCCCGGCACGGCAGCGCCATCTACCTCAACCCGGATCTCTGGGCCCGCCTCGCCGCGATCCCCGCGGACGGTCTCGGCGACGAGGAGCGGCGGGTGCTGGAGCGCTACCGCACCCGCTTCCGCCGGGCGGGCGCCGACCTCGCGCCCGAGGCCAAGGCCCGCATGGCCGAGATCGCCGCGCGGATGTCGGAACTCGGCACGCAGTTCAGCCAGAACCTCCTCGCCGACGAGAGCCGCTTCGTGCTGCCGCTCGACGGCGAGGACGACCTCGCCGGCCTGCCGCCCTTCCTGCGGGCCGCCGCCGCCAGCGCCGCCGAGGAGCGTGGGGGCGAGCACGGCCACGTCATCACCCTGTCGCGCTCGCTGATCGAGCCGTTCCTCGTCTTCTCGACCCGGCGCGACCTGCGCGAGCGGGCCTACGAGGCCTGGACCCGCCGCGGCGAGTCGGGGGGTGAGACCGACAACCGCGCGATCATCCGCAAGATCGTGCAGCTCCGGGCCGAGCGGGCGCGCCTCCTCGGCTACGCGAGCTTCGCCCACTACAAGCTCGACGACACGATGGCGGCGAGCCCGGAGGCCGCGACCGCGCTGCTCACCGAGGTCTGGGCCCCGGCGCAGCGGCGCGCGGGCGCCGAGCGCGACCGGCTCCAGGCCATCATCGCCCGGGAGGGCGGCGACTTCGCGCTCCAGGCGCACGACTGGCGCCACTACGCCGAGAAGCTGCGCCGGGCCGAGCACGACCTCGACGAGGGCGAGGTGAAGGCCTACCTGCCCCTCGACGGCATGATCCAGGCGGCCTTCGACACCGCGTCCCGCCTGTTCGGTCTGTCCTTCGCGGAACTGCCCGACGTGCCGCGCTACCACCCGGACGTGCGGGTCTGGCGGGTGAGCGACCGCGACGGATCCGAGGTCGGCCTCTTCCTGGGCGACTACTTCGCCCGCGCCTCCAAGCGCTCGGGCGCCTGGATGAGCGCCTTCCGCTCGCAGGAGCGGCTGAACGGAACCGTCACGCCCATCATCGTCAACGTGATGAACTTCGCCAAGGCGCCCCCCGGCGAGACGGCTCTGCTCTCCTTCGACGACGCCCGCACCCTGTTCCACGAGTTCGGCCACGCCCTGCACGGGCTCCTCTCGGACGTTACCTACCCGCTCCTCTCCGGCACCGCCGTCTCGGGCGACTTCGTGGAACTGCCCTCGCAGCTCTACGAGCACTGGCTGGAGCAGCCCGAGGTGCTGCGCACCCACGCTCGCCACCACCGCACCGGCGAGCCGATGCCGGAGGCGCTGCTCACGAAGCTGCTCGCCGCCCGCACCTTCAACCAGGGCTTCGCGACCGTCGAGTACGCGGCCTCGGCGATCGTCGACATGACGCTGCACCTCTCGAACGCCGCAGAGGCGGGCCTCGACGTGCTGGACTTCGAGGCGGAGGCCCTGAAGCGCATCGCCATGCCGGGCGAGATCGGCATGCGCCACCGCTCCCCGCACTTCGCCCACATCTTCTCGGGCGACGGCTATGCGGCCGGCTACTACAGCTATCTCTGGTCGGAGGTGCTGGACGCCGACGCCTTCGACGCCTTTCGGGAGGCCGGCGACATCTTCCACCCGGAGACCGCGGCGCGCCTGCGCCGGTACGTCTACGGCGCCGGGAACCTGCGCGACCCGCGCGAGGCCTACACCCTGTTCCGCGGGCGCCTGCCGAGCACGGAGCCCCTCCTGAAGAAGCGCGGGCTGGCGGCCTGAGCGGAGGGTCCGTGCGGTGCCCGACGCGGGGGCCGGCACCGCACGCCCTCCCCCGTGCGGGGGAGGGGGCGCGAACCCGCTGCCGCGCGGAGCCGAACGGCTCGGCCGGAGGCATGCGTGCGGTAACGGTTCGGTAAACAAGCGTCCTTAACCAAAGCTTTCGGGGAACACGCCGCACGAGCTTTGGGAAAGGCGACGGCCATGACGACGAAAGCCACCGGACCGGTCTCGCCCGAGGCCCTGCTCAAGGCCGCCGTCTCGGGCGGCAAGAGGGCGGCCGATGCCGGGGCGGCCGACGCCGCGACGGCCAAGGCCGCGCCTGCCGCCGGGACGGCCTCGCTGCGGGGGCGCCTCGACCCGCGCCTGATGGGCGTGGCCGGCGGTGCGCTCGCCCTCGGGCTGATCTGCGGGGCCGGCCTCACCGCGGCCTCGCTGCCGCGCGGCGGCCAGGGCGAGGCCTTGGCCGAGGTCCATGCCGGTATCGATGCCGCCCGGACGGAATCGGCCCGGATCGGCACGGAGGTCGAGCAACTCGGCCGTGCGCTCGCCGCGCTGAAGGAGAGCCAGGAGGCGGCCCGCAAGGAGATCGCCGGCCGCAGCGCCGGACTCACCGAGCGCGTCGCGAAGGCCGAGCAGGGTCTCTCGGGCAAGATCGCCGCGCTCGGCGACCGGTTCGAGCAGGCCGAGCGGGACCAGGGTGCCAAGCTCGCTGCCCTCACGACGCAGATCGAGAAGCGCGCCGCCGTGGCGGTGCAGGCGCCCGTTCAGCAGGCGGCGGCGCCGGTCGTCGCTCCCACCAAGCCCGAGCCGACCCAGACGGGCAGCATCGAGCCGAAGAAGGCGCCCGAGAAGCCCGCCGTGGTCGAGGCCTGGGCGGTGCGCGACGTCTACGACGGGACCGCCATCCTGGAGGATCGGCGGCGGCGTCTGGTCGAGGTGGGGCCGGGTGATTCGGTACCGGGCGTCGGGCGCGTCGAGGGCATCGAGCGCCGCGGCCGCGAATGGGTGGTGGTGACGCGCCAGGGTCTGATCACGCACCAGGCGTGGTAGCGGCTCAGCGGGCGGAGGCCGGGACGACCGTCTCCGCCGAGGCCGGCTCGCGCAGCGGCAGCGCCGCGGCAGGGCCTGCCGGCATGATCCCGCGGTTCGCCCGGCGGCGGCCGTTCAGCAGGGCCTGGCCGCGGGCGGCACGCGTCGGCTGCAGGATGGCCGCGAGGAGCGCCTGCCCCTCGAAGGCGGCATCAAGATTTTTGGAATCGAAGACGGGCATGGCCGGCCTTGCGGGAGCAGCGACGGTGACGGGGCAATCGGCCGGGACAAGCTCGGCCGCGTGGGAATAACGGGGATAACCTGAACAGGTTCCGAATATCGACGTTTCGTAACCTCGTCTTTACCCTTGCAGGGGTGCGCATCGGTAGCTGTGCCGAATGGCACGTTCGAGCACGCCCGCGGCACCGGTTTCTCAGTCCAGCGGCCTGGCATGACCGAGTTCAGCGCGTATCCTCGCGCAGCAATTCGGTGTTGACCGCGAAGGCGGCCATCGCGCCCTCGGCGGCCGCCACCACGGCGAACTGGACCCGCCGCGAGGCGTCGCCCGCGACGTAGAGGCCCGGCACGTTCGTCTTCTCGTAGTCGTCGGTCGGCACCACGCCCTTGTCGGTCAGGTCGCAGCCGAGGCCCGCGAGCAGGTCCGAAGGGCGGCAGCCCGCGGGCATCAGGAAGAGGCTCCGGCACGGCCGCGTGCCGCCATCCGCGAATTCGAGATGCGTCGGCCGGCCGTCCGCGCCGCGCAGCGCCCGGATCGGGCGCTCGTCCACCCGAACGCCGTTGCGGGCGAGGCGGTCGCGGTCCTCCCCCGAGAGATCGGTCGGGCGAGCATCCGTGCAAAGGGCGACGTCGCGGCTCCAGACCGTCAGCTCGAGGGCGAAGCCCTTGGCGCCCGGCCCGTGACCCAGGGCGACGAGGGGCTGGTCGCGCGCCTCGTAACCGTCGCAGTACGGGCAGGAATGCACGCCCGTGCCCCAGAAGGCGGAGACGCCCTCGATCTCGGGCAGGTCCTGATGCAGGCCGGTGGCGACGATCAGGCGCCGGGCATGCTCCCGGGTGCCGTCGGCGAGCGCGACCGCGAAGCCGTCCTCCGTCCGCTGCGCGTCGACGACCTCGATCTCCCGCCGCTCGACGGTGTCGTAGCGGGCGAGATCCGCCTCGGCGCGGGCGCGCAGCTCCGCGGGCGGCGTGCCGTCGCGGGTGAAGATCCCCCAGGTCAGGGGCGTGGCAGCGTTTCGGGGCCGGCCAAGGTCGCAGAGCAGGACGTCGCGGCGGCAGCGCCCGAGGATCAGGGCGGCGTTCAGTCCGGCGGGTCCGCCGCCCACGATGATGACGTCGCGCATCGGATCGCCCGCTCAACCGTCTCGTCGGGGAAACGGGGCGCGGGCGCCGATCTTTCCGCAGCGCACACGAAAAAGGGCGCTCGCGCGCCCTCCTCCGTCCGGCGCTGCGCCCCTGCTCAGGCGGCGGCGGGCTTCACCGGCACGCCCTTCTCGGCGAGGAAGGTCTGCAGCTCGCCCGACTGGAACATCTCGCGGGTGATGTCGCAGCCGCCGACGAACTCGCCCTTCACGTAGATCTGCGGGATGGTCGGCCAGTTCGAGAAGGCCTTGATGCCCTCGCGGATGCCCTGGTCGGCCAGCACGTTGACGCCCTTGAAGGGCACGCCGAGGTAGTTGAGGATCTGCACGACCTGGCCCGAGAAGCCGCATTGCGGCATCTGCGGCGTGCCTTTCATGAACACGACCACGTCCTGTGACTTGATCTCGTTCTCGATCGTGGCGTTGACGTCCGACATGTTCTCGGTCCTTGCTGGTGAATAGGTGATTGTACGAACAGCGGGAATCGTTGCGTCTATGGCCGCTGGCTCAGCGCTGTACGGTCCCGGTGATGACGCGGAGCGCGGCGTCGAGATCGAAGCGCTCGGTCAGGATCGCCTCCGGGGTGAGCGGACACGTGTCCGGCACGTTCGGCAGGAGTTCCTGTCCATAGATCAGCATGTTGGCCTCGGCATTCGTTCGTGCAATGGCCCAGATGTAGCGCCAATTGAGGCGCTGGCGCATCCCGGGCTCGATGCGCTGATAGGCTGCCTGCTGGAACGTCAGCGTTTCATGTCGCCAGTGGGAGACGACGGGGGCGAGCGGTGCAGAGGCCTGCTTCAATAGGTGGGCGAGCACCTGAACCAGCAGACTCTCGACAGCCCGAATCTGCGCCCGTCCCACGCTCTCGATCTCCTCGGCGACGTTCTCCCAATCGACCGCGTTCGACAGCTCGCCCCGCGCGCCGAGGGCGCGCAGCGCGGCGGCCTGCTCCTCGGCCCAGGCCACGATGTCGTCGTCGTAGAGGCTTGGTCGGTCCATCGGGGGAGAACTCCCGCGCGAGGGCTCAATCCTGCGGCAGGCCCGTGGTCAGCGCAAGCGCGTGCAGCACGCCTCCCATCCGCCCCTGGAGCGCCCCGTAGACCATCTGGTGCTGGGCGACGCGGGTCTTGCCCTTGAAGGCGGTGGAGAGGACGGTGGCGGCGTAGTGGTCGCCGTCGCCCGCCAGATCCCGGATCTCGATCTGGGCGTCGGGCAGGGCCTCGCGGATCATCCGCTCGATCTCGCGCGCATCCATCGGCATCGGTGTACTCCTACGGATCGGATCAGGATGCGACCGCGGCCGGCTGGCTCGCCATGTAGGCGGGCAGCCAGTTCTCGTTGGCCTGGCGCAGGTCGGCCACCGATATGGTCTCGCCGCCCGGCAGGGTCAAACGGTCGGAGCCGGTGACGCCGACCACCGCCGCGTCGATCCCCTGCGAGGAGGCGCTGTAGAGGATGTCGGAAGCCGCGTCCGCCTCGACGGCGATCAGGTAGCGGCCCTGGTCCTCGCCGAACAGGTAGGCGTGGGCGGGCAGACCCTCGACCGCGACCTCGGGAAGCGCGGCGCCGATGTCGCCGGCCATCGCCATCTCGGCGAGCGCCATGGCGAGCCCCCCGTCCGAGAGGTCGTGCACCGTGTCGACGAGCCCCGAGGTGATCAGGCCGCGCACGAAGTCGCCGTTGCGGCGCTCCAGGCCGAGGTCGACCGGCGGCGGCGCGCCCTCTTCCCGACCCTCGATCACCGAGAGGTAGGCGGACTGGCCGAGCCAGCCCTCACTCGCGCCGACGAGGACGAGCACGTCACCCTCGCGCTTCAGGGCCAGCGTCGCGTGGCGCTCCACGTCGTCGAGCACGCCGACGCCGCCGATGGTCGGGGTGGGCAGGATGCCGACGCCGTTGGTCTCGTTGTAGAGCGAGACGTTGCCCGACACGACGGGGAAGTCCAGCGCCCGGCAGGCCTCGCCGATGCCCTGCAGGCAGCCGACGAGCTGGCCCATCACCTCGGGCTTCTCGGGATTGCCGAAGTTCAGGTTGTCGGTGATGGCGAGCGGGCGCGCGCCGACCGCCGTGATGTTGCGCCACGCCTCGGCCACCGCCTGCCGGCCGCCCTCGACGGGGTCGGCCTCGCAGTAGCGGGGCGTCACGTCGCAGGTCAGCGCGAGGCCCTTCGGCCCGCCCTCGACGCGCACGATCGCGGCGTCGCCGCCCGGCTTCTGCACGGTGTTGCCGAGGATGTAGTGGTCGTACTGCTCGTAGACCCAGCGCTTCGAGGCGAGGTCGGGCGAGGCCACGAGGCGGCGCAGCGCGTCCGCGAGCGAGGCCGGATGCGCGATCTCCTCGGCCTTCAGCACGGGCAGGTGCGTGTTGGCGATGTGGGGCCGGTCGTAGAGCGGGGCCTCGTCGCCGAGTTCCTTGATCGGCAGGTCGGCCACCGTCTCGCCGTGCCACTTGATGACGAACCGGAGCGTGTCGGTGGTGCGCCCGATCACCGCGAAGTCGAGGCCCCACTTCACGAAGATCGCCTCGGCCTCAGCTTCCATGCCGGGCTTGAGCACCATGAGCATGCGCTCCTGGCTCTCGGAGAGCATCATCTCATAGGGCGTCATGCCCGCTTCGCGGGCCGGTACCTTGTCGATGTCGAGCTCGACGCCGAGGTCGCCCTTGGCGCCCATCTCGACGGCCGAGCAGGTCAGGCCCGCCGCGCCCATGTCCTGGATCGCGATGACGGCACCCGACGCCATCAGCTCCAGGCAGGCCTCAAGCAGCAGCTTCTCGGCGAAGGGGTCGCCGACCTGCACGGTCGGGCGCTTCGACTCGCTCTCCTCGTCGAACTCCGCCGAGGCCATGGTGGCGCCGTGGATGCCGTCGCGGCCGGTCTTGGAGCCGAGATAGACGATCGGGTTCCCGACGCCCGCGGCCGCCGCGTAGAAGATCGCGTCGGTCCGGGCGAGGCCGACCGCCATCGCGTTGACCAGGATGTTCCCGTCATAGCGCGCGTGGAAGCCCATCTGGCCGCCGACGGTCGGCACGCCGAAGGAGTTGCCGTAGCCGCCGATGCCGGCGACCACGCCCGAGACGAGGTGGCGGGTGCGCGGGTGGTCGGGCGAGCCGAAGCGGAGCGCGTTCAAGGCCGCGATCGGGCGCGCGCCCATGGTGAAGACGTCGCGCAGGATGCCGCCGACGCCGGTCGCCGCGCCCTGGTAGGGCTCGATGAAGCTCGGGTGGTTGTGGCTCTCCATCTTGAAGATACAGGCCAGCCCGTCGCCGATGTCGATGACGCCCGCGTTCTCGCCGGGGCCCTGGATCACCCATGGCGCCGAGGTCGGCAGGCCGCGCAGGTGCTTGCGCGAGGACTTGTACGAGCAGTGCTCGTTCCACATCGCCGAGACGATGCCGAGCTCGGTCAGCGTCGGGTCGCGGCCGATGAGCGCGCGGAAGCGTTCGTACTCGTCGGGCGTCAAACCGTGCTGGCGCACGAGTTCGGGTGTGATCGGGACATCGTTGCGGAACATGCGCAGGGTCTCGACAAGTGGTGGTCGCGGCCGCGGGGGCGGTGGGCCCGCGACCGTGCCCGGACCGGGCCGAAAGAATACAAGCCGCCCCGGCTCTAGAGCGGAAGCGGGCACGGAGGCAACTGCCGAGCGCCCGCGGCGCCCACGCATCCGGCGCAGGGTTGCGTCCGGCGCGCGCCAGCTCGGCGGATCCGGCTCAGGCCGCGGCGGCCGGCGCGCGCGCGGGCGCCCGGCGGCAGGACTGCACGACCCGGTGGACCGGCTCCGGCCCGGAGACCAGATCGATGTAGTCGAAGCCCGTCGCCTGCCGGCTCGCCATCAGCAGCTGGAAGTGCATGCGGAACAGGTTCCAGCTCAGCCGCGCCACCTTGCGGGGCTCGACCAAGTCCCGGATCTGCACCCGCAGCACCGCCGGGCGCCCCGGCCCCGGCGAGGGGATGCCGCAGGCCGTGAGCGGGTCGCGCAGGTGGATCGACAGCCAGTCCCAGGGCGCGCGGATGTCGAGCCAGCCGATCGCCTCCGCCGCGGCGACGCGCGCGAGCGCGGCGCGCACCCGCACCGCCGCCGGGTCGAGGCCGATCCACGGGATCACGCTGCCGAGCGTCACGAAGGAGACCGGCGTGCCGCGCGCGCCGAAGCCGGGATCGCGGGCGAGCACCCGGTCCAGCACCTCGACGCCGAGGAAGCTTGAGGAGGAGTGGCCGATCAGCACGATCTCGTCGGCCGTGCCCTCGGCGGCGCGGATGCGGGCCGCGAAGGCGTCGAGGCGGGCCGGCATCTCGGCGACCGCCCCGGCCGCGTGGGCATGCGTGAAGG
>NZ_LSIX01000636.1:0-490 GCF_001556475.1 Methylobacterium sp. CCH5-D2
GCGGCTCGACGGAAGAAGCGCAGGAGCGCATCGGCTCCGAGGTCGCCCGCAAGCTCGTGGACTATTCCGACATCGGCTCGACGGTGGGCGCCGTCAACTTCCCGCAGGCCTTCATCAGCACCCGGCCCGGCGGGGCGCGCTTCGCGCACCTGCACCGCAACCTGCCAGGCGTGCTGGGCCGCATCAACGACGTGTTCGCGCGCGCGCGCATCAACATCGCCGGCCAGATGCTGCAGACCGACGGCGATCTCGGCTACGTGGTGATCGACACCGATGCGGGGCTGGCCGACCCCGACGCGGTGCTGGGGGAACTGGCCGCCATCGAGGGCACGGTGCGGGCGCGCCTGCTCTACGAGCGGGGCTGAGGCGGCTTGCCGGGTGAAGCGTTCGGGTCCGCCGAGCGCTCGCCTTCCGCGCCGATCCTCTCCGGCTCGAGCGCGGGTCCCCTCTCCCGTGCGGGAGAGGTCTGCTCTCGCAGAGAGCCGGGTGA
>NZ_LSIX01000637.1:0-1267 GCF_001556475.1 Methylobacterium sp. CCH5-D2
CCCCCGCCGGTCGCGGTGAGCGCCACGGGCTTTCCGAGCAGCGCCTCCGGCCGCACGAAGTCGAAGACGTGCTTGAACAGGCCCGCGTACGAGCCCTGGTAGACCGGCGTGCCGACGATGAGCGCGTCCGCGTCCTCGATCGCCTCGACGATGCGCCGGGCCGGCAGGGGCAACTCGTCCCGGCTCGCCACGACGAGGCCCGCGCCCGCATCCACCAGATCGTAGACCGCCAGATCGATGCGGCGCGCGCGGGCGAGGTCGGCGGCCACCGCCTCGACGAGGCCCCGCGTGCGGGAGGGCCGGCTGGCGCTGGCCGAGAAGGCGACGACGCGGGGCAGGGACATCGGACCAGGGGACACTCGGCTAACCTCCGGTCTGCCCGAGAAGACCCCTGGGCGTGAGGGCTGCGGCGGCGGGTTCGGGACGCCCATCGTGACGCGTGCGGACCGGGGTGCAAAGCCCGGACCGTCCGCGAACGCCAGAGTGCCAGATGGTTCTGGCCGGGGCGTTAAGCCAGATGGTTCATGCCGGGAAACCGAAAAGACCCGTCCGTCCCGGCGCGAGATCAGGAATCCCGGTCGCTCAGGAATCCCGGTCGCGAAAGCGCCAGACGTGGCTCTCCTTGATCTCGGCATCCTCCAGCGCCCGCGTCACCGGGACGCGGTAGCTCGCGAGCTGTTCGAGGCGCGCGCGGGGCAGGTAGGAGCGGCCGGGGTCGCCCACCAGCACCCGCGTGCCGCGCGCGGCGAGGTCGCCGAGCCAGTCCCCGACCCGCGCGGCGAGGTCGCGCTCGTAGAAGATGTCGGCCGCCAGCACGAGGTCGGCCTCCGGGGTCCGCCCGATCAGGTCCTCGGCCGTCGCTGCGATCCGCTCCGCCACCCCGTTCGCCGCCGCGTTCAGGGCGATCGCCGGCAGCGCGAAGGAGTCGAGGTCGCTGGCCAGCACCCGCGCCGCCCCGGCCCGCGCCGCCGCGACGGCGCAGAGGCCGGAGCCCGAGGCGAAATCGAGCACGCGGGCGCCCGCGCAGAGGTCCGGGTTGTCGAGGAGGTAGCGGGCGAGCGCCTGTCCGCCCGCCCAGGCGAAGGCCCAGAAGGGCGGGGGCAGCCCGATCGCCTCCAGCTCCTCCTCGGTCCTCTGCCAGAGCGCGGTGGCCTCGTCGGCGACGTGGAGCCGGATCTCGGGCGCGTGCGGCACCGGGCGCAGCGCGGTGTTGGCGAGGATGAAGCTCTCCGCGGCCTCCGGGGTGAGGCGGTTCATGCCGGCGCTG
>NZ_LSIX01000638.1:0-1563 GCF_001556475.1 Methylobacterium sp. CCH5-D2
GGAGGGGGAGGTCTTTCGCTTCGGAACGGCCATGGGATCAATCCTTCGATCTGGCGGATGACGGCAAAGCGGCGCGCGGGCGGCTCCTCGGAGCGAGGAGCGCCTCGTGCACCGCCGGACACGGAGATTCGAGGGCGCGCTTATAGCGTCGGCCGACGTCCCTGACTAGAGGCCGCCCGCCTGCCCTGCCTTGCGGCCCGCACTTAACGCAGAACGCGCCCGGCGTTAAGCGGCAGTTCAAGCGGCAGACCCCACGTTCGTGGGGCCGGCCTCGTCCAAGGGGCCGGGACTGATCCGGAGAACCGCCATGGTCTCGTCCACCCGCCCCATCCTGCGCACCCTCGCCCTGCTGACCGCGCTGGCCGCCGCGCCGGCCCTCGCGCAGGCGCCGGCCCCCTCCGCGCCGAGCCCCGCCGCGCCGACGAAGCCCGCGCCCGCGGCGCCCGCCACGCCGGCCGCGCCGAAGGCCCCGAGCGCGCCCGTCGCCGGGTCGCCCAACGCCGCCAAGACGGCGCTGATCGACCTCAACAGCGCCAGCGCCGCCGAACTCGACGCCCTGCCCGGCATCGGCAGCGCGCGCTCGGCCGCGATCATCAAGGGCCGCCCCTACCGCGGCAAGGACGAGCTCGTCTCGAAGAAGATCCTGTCCGAGAGCGTCTACGAGGGGATCAAGGACAAGGTCATCGCCAAGCAGAAATAGGCCGGAGACGGCCGCGCCTCAGGCGCGGCCCGCCTTCCTCTGGACCGTGTCGATCCGGGGGGACGGGGCCTCGCCCCGGCCCGCTTTGGCCCGCTTGCGCCGCCGGGCCAGCATGTTCAGGCCCTCCACACCCGCCGAGAAGGCCATCGCGGTGTAGATGTAGCCCTTCTGCACGTGCGCCCCGAAGCCCTCCGCGATCAGCACCATGCCGATCATGATGAGGAAGCCCAGCGCCAGCATCACCACCGTCGGGTTGGCGGCGATGAAGCGCGAGAGCGGGTCGGCGGCGAGCAGCATCACCGTCACGGCGACGATCACCGCGATCATCATCACGGGCACGTGCTCGGTCATGCCGACCGCCGTGATGATCGAATCGATCGAGAAGACGAGGTCGAGCAGGAGGATCTGGCCGATCGCCGCCGAGAAGCCGAGGGCCGCGCCCGGGCCCTTCTCGTCGGCGTGCGGATCCACGCTCTCGTGAATCTCCTTCGTGGCCTTCCAGAGCAGGAACAGGCCGCCCGCGATCAGGATCAGGTCGCGCCAGGAGAAGGCCTTGCCGAAGATCTCGAAGATCGGCTCGGTCAGCTGCACGATGAAGGCGACGGTGCCGAGCAGCCCCAGCCGCAGCACGAGGGCGAGGCCGATGCCGATGCGCCGCGCCCGCTGCTGATGCTCGGGCGGCAGCTTGTTGGTGATGATCGAGATGAAGATCAGGTTGTCGATGCCGAGCACCACCTCCATCACGACGAGGGTGGCGAGCGCGGCCCAGACGGCCGGGTCGGCGGCGAGCTGCATCAGGTTGTCGAGCACGGGTGGCGTCTCCGCGGCGTCCGGTCAGAGGGCGGGGATCAGGGCGCGAGCGT
>NZ_LSIX01000639.1:0-1322 GCF_001556475.1 Methylobacterium sp. CCH5-D2
CCTTCTTCCCCTATTCGGAGACCGCCCTCGACAACGCCGCCGAGCAGGCGCTCGCGGTCGATGCGAGCGGCATCCATCTCACCCTCACCCGCGCCAACCCGGCCGAGCCCGTCCCCGCGACGCTGCCGGGCGTGCTGACGATCGAGCAGGATACGGGCAGCGGCCCGGTGCGCCGGGCGCTGGCGATCGGCGAGGAGGCGGCCCCGCCCGCGTCGAGCCAGATCCCCGCGGGTGCCGCGCCGGCGCCGCCGGCCGTCGCCAGTGACGAGGCGCCGACGCTTCTGGCCGCCGCGCTGCTGGCCTTCCTCGGCGGCCTCGTCCTCAACCTGATGCCCTGTGTCTTCCCGGTCCTCTCGATCAAGGTTCTGGGGCTGGTGAAGCACGCGGGCGAGCGGCCCGAGCGCGTGCGCCTGCACGGGCTCGCCTACACGGCGGGCGTGTTGGCGAGCTTTCTCCTGCTCGCCGGCCTGCTGATCGCGCTCAAGGGCGGGGGCGCCGGCCTCGGCTGGGGCTTCCAGCTTCAGTCGCCGGTCTTCGTGGCGGCGCTGGCCTACCTGCTCCTGGCGATGGGCCTCAGCCTATCGGGGGCGGTGCATCTCGGCGGCCGCGTCGCCGGGATCGGCGATGGGCTGACCCGGCGGGCGGGGCTTGAGGGCTCGTTCTTCACCGGCGTGCTGGCGACCGTGGTGGCGACGCCCTGCACCGCGCCCTTCATGGGCACGGCGGTCGGCTTCGCGCTGACCCAGTCGGCCCCGGCGGCGCTCCTGGTCTTCGCGGGCCTCGGCCTCGGGCTCGCGCTTCCCTTCCTGCTCCTCACCCTGTGGCCGGCCGCGCTTCGCCTGCTGCCGCGGCCGGGCGCCTGGATGGACGTGCTGAAACAGGCCCTCGCCTTCCCGGTCTACGCGACCGTGGCGTGGCTCGTCTGGGTGCTGGCCCAGCAGGTCGGGCCGCAGGGACTGCTCGCGGCCCTGTTCGGCCTCGTCCTCGTCGGCTTCGCGGCCTGGGCCTGGGAGCGCGGGCGGGACAGCGCGGCGCTACCGGCCCGCGCCGCCCGCGGCCTCGCCGTGCTGGCGCTGGTCGGCGCGGCGGCGATCGGCCTGACGCTCGGCCAGGACCGCGCGACCGCGGCGGCCGGGATGCGGGCGGAGGGCGTCGAGCCCTTCTCGCAGGCCCGCCTCGACGCGCTGCTCGCCGAGGGCCGGCCGGTCTTCGTGAACATGACGGCTGCTTGGTGCATCACCTGCCAGGTCAACGAGCGCATCGCGCTCTCGACCGAGGCGGTCCGCGCCGCGATGCGCTCGTTGACCTGGCAGGTGATGCAC
>NZ_LSIX01000640.1:0-6360 GCF_001556475.1 Methylobacterium sp. CCH5-D2
CTTTCTGCGAAAGCAGACCTCTCCCTATGGGAGAGGGGACCCGCGCTTCGTCCTGGGACGATGCCTCAAACCGAACCGATGAACCGGAAACGGTTTCAGATCCCCGCCCCGTGCCCGTCCGGCGTCGCCTCCTCGTCCGCGCGCGCGCGCCGGACCTGCTCGCGGCCGAGCCAGAGGCTGTTGGCGAGCCAGGCGGCCGAGAGCGGGACCGACACCACCGCCGCCGCCGTCGCCCCGAGGCCGAGCGCCCCGATCCCCGCGTAGGACCACGCGCCCACTTGGTCGCCCAGGCGGTAGACCACCGTGTCGATGAAGCTCTTGGCCTTGTAGCGGTCCTCGCGCGGCACCACCGTGAACAGCACCTCGCGCACCGGCCGGCTGATCGCGAAGTTGCCGGCGCGCCGCAGCACCTGGAAGGCCACGATCGCCGCGATGGTGGGCGAGACCGCGAGCGCCGCGAAGCCCAGCACGCTCAAGGCCGGCAGGATCGCGAGCGTCGGCCCGACGCCGATCGCCCGGGTGATCCGCCCCGTGAGGAAGAGCTGCACGCCGAGCGTCAGCACGTTCACCGCGAGATCGACGCTCGCGAAGAAGGCCGTCTGCGCGGCGCGGTCGGGGAAGCTGCGCTTGGCGATGCCCGCCTGCTCGAAATACAGGACCGTCGAGGTGATCGAGAACAGGAGCAGGAACAGGCCGATGTTCAGGAGGTAGGGCGAGGCCAGCGTCCGGGTGATCCCCGCGAAGACGCTGCCGCCGATCGGCGCGGCCCGCGCCGCCGCCTCGGACGGGAGGCGGTGCAGCCCCTCGGCGTGGCGGGCGAGCCCGCGCATGGCGAACACGGCGACCTCCAGCAGCGCCACGGCCCCGAGCATCAGGCCCCAGGTCGGCACCGTGCGGGCGAGGCCGGCGGTCAGGCTGGAGCCCGCGATGGCGCCGAGCGTGGCGCCCGCAGCGATGAAGCCGAACAGGCGCTTGCCCTGGCGCGTCGAGAACACATCCACGATCGTCGCCCAGAAGATCGAGACCACGAACAGGTTGAAGATCGACAGCCAGACGAAGAACACCCGCCCGATCCAGACGTCCCAGTCCGGGGGCGCCCCGTAGAGGAAGAGCGCGAAGAGCAGGATGTGGCTGGCGAAGAACCGGTAGGTCAGCGGCACGAAGCGGGCGCGGGGCAGGCGCTTGACCAGCCACGCGAAGGGCAGGTTGAGCGCCAGCATGCCGACCAGCGTGGCGGTGAACAGCCAGGGCAGGTTCTCGATCCCGCCGGCCACCCCCATCTGGTCGCGGATCGGCCGCAGCACGTAGTAGGCGGCCAGGATCGCGAAGATGTAGGCCCAGGCCCAGGCCAGCACCCTTCCCTCGCCGGGGCGGACGTCGATCAGGCGGGCGAGGACGGGGCGGGCGTCGGACACGGGCGCCCTCCCTCTCCCCTCTGCGGGGGAGGGAGAGTGCGCGGGGCTCACCGCGCCAGCCCGAGCTTCGTGCGCAAGTCCGGCGCGGTGAGGTCGTGGCCGAAGCCGGGCGAGCCCATCGCGAACTTGGAGGCGTCGGCGAGGCCGCCCACCACCACCGGCTCGAAGCCCGCGTCGCGCACCAGCCCCTCGGCGACCTTCAGCGCCGCCGGGTCGTCGCCCGCGATCGGGATCGCCATCCGCCCTCCTTCGCGCCCCGCCGCGTTCTTGGCGAAGACCCGGTAGTTCGCCGCGTTGAAGGCGCGCACGAGCCGGGCCCCGGGGAAGAACTTCGCCGAGGTCGCGCCGATGCCCTCGGCCTGGACCGCGTCGTAGAGCTCGCCGTCGCGCGCCTTGGTGGCGTTGCCGGCGTCCAGCACCACCTTGCCCTTCAGCGCCGGGCCGATGCTCCTGGCGAGATCCGGATAGGCCCGGTAGGGCACGGCCAGGAACACGACGTCGCTGGCGGCCACCGCCTCCTCGGGCGTGCCGGTGCGGGCGCCCACGGATTCGGCGAGCGGCTTCAGCGCTTCCGGATGGCGCGAGGCGAACGTCACCGCGTGCCCGGCCCGGGCCCAGAGCGGGCCGATCGTGCCGCCGATGTTGCCGCCGCCGATCACGGCGATCTTGATGTGGTCGGCCGTCTTCCCGGGCTCGGCCGCGGCGGGGCCGGCGAGGGCCAGCGCGAGGCCGAGAGCCAGCGCGGCGCGGCGGGTGCGGTCAGAGCGCATCGATGAAGGCCTCCATCTGGCGACGCTCGGCGGCGTCCGGCAGGCGCCCGCGGGCGGCGGCGCAGTTGTCCTCGACGTAGGACACCTTCGCCATGCCGGGGATCGGGCAGGTCACGGCCGGGTGGCCGAGGACGTATTTCAGGAAGAATTGCGGCCAGGTCTCGCAGCCGAAGGCCCTGGCGAAGTCCGGCACCGGCTTGCCCTGCACCGCCTTGAACAGCCGGTCGCGCCCGAACGGCACGTTGACCATCACGGCGACGCCCTTGTCGGCGGCGAGCGGCAGCACCCGCTCGGCCGCCGCCCGGTTGTCGACCGCGTAGTTCACCTGCACGAAGTCGAGGGGCTCGGTCCTGAGCACCGGTTCGAGCCCGTCGAACTGCCCGTCGCGCCAGACCGTGACGCCGACGTAGCGGATCTTCCTCCGCGCCTTCAGGTCGCGCAGGGTGGCGAGGTTGGTCCCGGTGTCGATGAGGTTGTGGACCGCGATCAGGTCGATCACGTCGACGCCCATCCGCTCGAACGAGCGCTGGATCTCGGCCCGGCCGCCCTCGGCGCCGGAGGCGCTGACCTTGCTCGCCAGGAACACCTTCTCGCGCAGGTCGCCCTTGGCGAAGATCCTCCCCAGCACGTCCTCGGCGGTGCCGTAGCTCGGGGCGGTGTCGATCACCGAGCCCCCGAGTTCGACGAAGCGGCGCACCGCCGCCTCGAGCGGCGCCACCTTGTCGGGGGTGGGCTCGACCTCGTAGCGGCGCGAGGTGCCGATGCCCATCGCCGGCAGCGTCTCGCCGCTCTTCGGGATCGGCCGGCGGATCAGGGCGCCCTCGGCATCCCGGGCGTCCCCGGCCGCGCGGGCCGGAGACGCGGCCAGGGCCGGTGCGAGCAGCGGCGCCAGGGCGCCGGCGGCCAGCAGCGCGCGGCGGGAGAGGGGACGGGGCGTCTCGGGTCTCATCGCGGGCCTCCCGGATCAGGCTTCGGCCCGGCTCAACTAGGGCGTGTCCGTCCGGGGCGAAGGGGAGGCGCGCCGCTCAATCCTCCTCGGGCGGGTCCTCGAACTCCGCGCCCTCCGTGTCCGGGGCGATGCGGAAGCGGTACTCGTCGATGGCCAGGAAGGCCCGGTGCACCGCCTGCGGATCGAGCCCGTCGCGCACCACCAGCGTCTGGAAGTCGATGAACAGGCGGGCGATGCGGGCCTCCTCGGACATCGCCTGCAGGGCCGAGGAGCTGGCGCCCGCGCGCATCATGTAGCGCTTGGCCGCGCCTGCCGCCTCCGACAGGGGCAGCACCGCGACCTGGCCCGCGGTCTCGGGCCGCAGCTCGGCCCAGCGGGCGGGGGTCCAGGCGATGATGGCGTCGCGCTGCTTCATCGGGGGGCCTCCGGCAACGATGCCGCCCGGGCCTACAGGCTCGGGGGCCGGCCGTCGAGCCGCGGGCCGGCGATGGAACCCACCGTCCCGGACCCCGGGCACCGGGCGCGGCGGACGGAGGCGCGCAGGCATACCGCGCACGTCGATGATCGTCGCCCCATGAAAGCCGCCGGGCGGCGCCATAAGCAGGATCTTAACGCGACATCCTCACCCATCGACGAGAGCGCGGCGCGCGATCACAGTCTTCGTTGATCGGTTGCATCAAAATGACAATACAACCAGACGAGGTCGAACGCCTGATCAAGCGAGACCAGCTCGACGCCCTCCTGGCGAGCCTGCCCCTGACGCTCGGGGCGAACGTCTTCGTCTCGCTCTCCTTCTGCGCCATGATGTGGGGGGACGTGGCGCCGGGCATCCTCGTGGGCTGGTTGGCGCTCAACGCGGCCATCAACCTCGCGCGCCTCTGGATCGCCCGGGCCGTGCGGAGACGCGGCCTCCTCGACACGGCGCCGGACCGGGTCCTGGCCCATGCGTGGATCGGGGCGCTGGTCTCGGGCCTGTGCTGGGCCTGGGCCCTCGTCGCCTGCGCCCAGGCCGGCCAGGCCTACAACATCGCGACGGGCCTCACCTTCTGCGGCATCAACGCGGGCGCGGTCGTCCAGAGCGTCACCAACCGCGTCTCGACGCTCGCCTTCGTCCTGCCGAACAGCGCCATCCTGATCGTCATCTACCTGACCAGCGGCTCGACGCAGGCGCAGATCATGGGCGTCAACCTGCTGCTCCTGACCCTCCTGATGGTGCGCGCCTCGGGCCGGGGGGAGCGCAACTACGTGGCGGCCGCGCGGCTGCGGCACGAGGCGGACCATCTGGCCGCCTCGCTCCAGCGCGCCAACGTCGCGGCCACCGCGGCGCTGCGGCAGCTCGACCACGCCGCCAACCACGATCCCCTGACGGACCTGGCCAACCGCTGCGCCTACCGGCGGGCCTTCGAGGACAGGCTGGCGCGGGCGGCCCGGGGCGAGGGCGAGCTGACCGCGATGCTGATCGACCTCGACCGCTTCAAGGCGATCAACGACACCCACGGCCACGCCGCGGGCGACGCCGTGCTGGTCGAGGTGGCGGCCCGGCTCCGCGCCGCCCTGGGCCCGGAGGACGTCGCCGCCCGCCTCGGCGGCGACGAGTTCGCCGCGCTGATCTTCCGCCCCCGGATGGGCGAGGCGGATGCCGCGCTCGCGGAGCGGATCGTGCGCGACCTCGCCGCGCCGTTCGGCCTCGGCGGGCGGACGGTCCGGGCAGGCGCCAGCCTCGGCCTCGCCCGCTTCCCGCGCGACGGGCGGAGCCTGCAGGACCTGCAGGTCGCGGCCGACGTCGCGCTCTACGCGGCCAAGTCTGGGGGCCGCGGCACATGGCGCGACGCCCGGCGCAGCACCGCGTGCGACCCCGGCGACATGCCGGCGCGGCCCCAGGAGGCGGCTCCCGCGCCGCGCGTCGCGCGCGGATGAGCGGGCCCGCCCCGAAATGAGCGGGCGCGCCCCGGGATGAGCGGGCGCGCCCCGGACCGGTGAGCGGGGGCGCGCCTTAGCTCGGCGGAACGCGCCCGGCGCCTGCCGGTTGGACCTCGGAAGGCGCCCGGGATGTCCCGGGCGTCCCGCCCACCGCCGTTCGCCCGCTGGGCGCCCTGCCCGTCCGGAGCGCGATGGACCAGCCGACGCCGACCGCCCCCCGCGGAGCCCAGGGCCCGAGGCTAGAAGCCGGGTCCCGGGGACTCGCCCCGCACCGGGACGCCGCCGAGATCACCGCCCGGGGCCTCGCGCTCGGCGCGGCCATCACCGTCGTGTTCATGGCGGCCAACGTCTACATGGGCCTGAAGACGGGGATGACCTTCTCGTCCTCGATCCCCGCCGCGATGATCTCGATGGGCTGCCTGCGCCTGCTCGGCGGCGCCGGGATCCTCGAGAACAACATCGTGCAGACGCAGGCCTCCGCCGCGGGCACGCTCTGCAACGTCATCCTCGTGCTGCCGGGCCTCGTCCTGATCGGGCACTGGCACGGCTTCCCGTTCTGGGAGACGGCCGGGATCACGCTGATCGGCGGGCTTCTCGGCGTCGCCTTCTCGATCCCGCTGCGGCGCGCCCTCGTGATGGGCGAGAGCCTGCCCTACCCGGAGGGCGTCGCGGCCGCCGAGGTGCTGCGCACCGGCCAGGAGCACGCTGGAGAGCACGGTGGGGAGCACGCTGGGGAGGAGGGCCGGGGCAGGCCCGCGGGCGGCGAGCGCGGGCTCGCCACGCTGCTCGCCGCCGCCGCCGCCGCCGGGCTGGTGAGCTTGGCCACCAACGGGCTGAAGGTGCTGGCCGAGGGCGTGCGGGGCGCGCTGGTCGCGGGCGGGGCCGTGTTCGGGCTCGGCACCGGCTTCTCGCTGGCGCTCGTCGGCGTCGGCTACCTCGTGGGCATCGGGGCCTGCCTCGCGGTGCTCACCGGCGTGGTCATCGCCTGGGGCATCGCGGTGCCGGTGCTGACCGCGCTCGGCGAGCATGGCGGCGCCCCGGCCGAGGCGGCGCAGGCGGTCTGGGCCGATCAGGTCCGGTTGATCGGGGCCGGCATCATCGCGGTGGGCGGGCTCTGGACGGTGGGCTCGCTCGCCGGGCCGATCCTCGGCAGCGTGCGCGCGGCGCTGGCGAGCGCGCGCTCGGCCGGGGGCGAGCACGCCATGCGCCGGCTGCCCCGCCAGGAGCGCGACCTGCCGCTGCCCTGGATCGCCGGGGGGGCGCTCGCCCTGAGCCTGCCGCTGGCGGGCCTCGTCTGGCACTTCGC
>NZ_LSIX01000641.1:0-1367 GCF_001556475.1 Methylobacterium sp. CCH5-D2
CCGCCGTGCTGGTCGAGCCGGTGGCGGTTGCCGGCTGGACGGTCGGCGGGGCGGCGGTCGGATGCGGTGCGCATCTCGACGCGAAGATCACCCGGGGCACCAACAGCGCGGAGGAGAAGGCCCGCTTCATCGCCGCCGCGCATGCGCTACTCGCCGAGGTGCTGGGGCCGGACCTGCCCCTGGCCACCTACGTCGTGGTGGACGAGGTGCCGGGCGAGGCCTGGGGCTATGCCGGCCTCACGCAGGCGCACCGGGCGGCCGAGCGCCGGGCGGCCTGACCGCCGCTCTCCGCACGGCGGCTAGAGCCGCGCCAGCAACCGCTCGGCCAGCGGGTTCTCGGCCGCGAAGGCGTAGTCGATGCGGCGCACGCTGACCGCCCGCGCCCCGGCCCGCACCAGCGCGTCGGCGAGGTCGAACACCGCGGCCTCGGGGCAGCGCAGCACGATCTCGCCGTCCGGCCCCCGCGGGGCGCCGTAGGGCAACTCGGCCTCGTGCAGCCCCGCGATCGTCGCGAGGTCGATCGCGCCGTCCTCGGGCAGCCCGGCGCGCACCTCGCGGGTGGTGCGGGCGCGCTCCTCGGCGGCGATCCGGCCCATCACGGCCCGGAACGCCGCGCGCTGGCCCTCGCCCCAGGGGGCGTTCAGCGAGGCGACGAGGTTGGCCTCCGAGCGCAGGATGATCCCGTCGTCGAGGATCTTCAGGGCGTTGGCGGCCAGCGTCGCGCCCGTCGTGGTGATGTCCACGACGATCTCGGCCGAGCCCGCGGCCGGTGCGCCCTCGGTGGCGCCCAGGCTCTCCACGATGCGGTAGTCGGCCACCCCCTTCTCGGCGAAGAAGCGGCGGGTCAGGTTCACGTACTTGGTGGCGATGCGCAGGCGCCGCCCGTGGCGGGCGCGCATCTCGGCCGCGACCTCGTCGAGGTCGCTCATCGCGCGGACATCGATCCAGGCCTGGGGCACGGCGACCACCACGGTGGCGTTGCCGAAGCCGAGCGGCGTCAAGAGCTCGACCTGCCCGCGCGCGTCGGGCAGGCTCTCGCGGATCAGGTCCTCGCCGGTGATGCCGAGATGGGCGGCGCCGGAGGCGAGCTGGCTCGCGATCTCGGAGGCCGAGAGGTAGCGCACCTCGACCCCCGGCACGCCGACGAGCTTGCCGCGGTAGTCGCGCGCGCCCGAGCCCTGCGCCAGCTTGAGCCCGGCCCGGCCGAAGAACGCGTTGGCGTTCTCCTGCAGCCGGCCCTTCGAGGGGACGGCCAGGACCAGGGGGTCCGCGAGGGGATCCGCGAGGGGATTCTCGGACAGGTTCACCGGGCCCCTCCCACCACGCGATCGACCCAGAAGGTGCAGCCCACCGCCGGCTGCGGCTCG
>NZ_LSIX01000063.1:0-1613 GCF_001556475.1 Methylobacterium sp. CCH5-D2
CCCCCGCCATATGCGATCGCCCTGCCCTATGGGAGAGGGGACCCGCGCTTCGTTCCGAGACGATGCGTTGAACCGAACCCATCAACCGGAAATGGTATGAGGCGGGAGGTGTCTCCGCGCTCTCCCTTCCCTGCAGCTGGAGAGTGAGGGCGGAGGCGGCCGCCTACTCCGCCTTGGCCTCGACCTCGACCCGGTCGAGGATCGCGGCGGGCGAGCGGGCGAGGGCGAAGTCGGCGAAGCCGAGGCCGGCGGCGTCGCGCGCCCGGGCCTTCAGGACGAGCCGGCCGGGCTTCTGCACGAACTGGCCCATCGCGGTCCCGATCGCCCGCGCGCCCGCCGAGCCGCCCAGGATGATCGGCACGCCGAACTGGCTCGCGCTGACGTATTCCTGGCGCAGCTCCTCGGGCTTGAGGCTCAGCGCCCGGGACTGGGTCGCGATGAAGCGCTCGAACAGGCCGGTATTCTCCACCGTGAGGTCGAGCGTCTTGGCGCTCGCGGTGAACATCAGGAGCTCGGAGGCCGGCATCCCGGAAGCGAAGATCTCGGGGCCGATGCCGCCCACCGTGCCGGTGAGCCGAACGGCCCCCATGTCGCGGCCCGACAGGGCGACCTCGCGCAGGCTCACCTCGCGCCGCCCCTCGTCCCAGGCGAGGTCGGCCACGAGGTCGAGGTCGAGGTCGCGGTAGCCGTAGCCCGGCAGCGCGCCGATGACCGGCGCGCCGGCGACCGTGGCGGCCGGCATCACGAGGCCCGACAGGCTGAGGCGCCCGGCGGTCGGCACGCCGTCCTTCAGCGGGCCGAAGCTCAGCGCCGCGTCGCGCAGGGCCACATGGGTGGCCGGCTGGGTCGCGACCGGCTGAGGCGGTACCGGCCTGGGCGCCGCCTGCGGCGCGGCCTTGGCGTCCGGCTTGGCATCGGCCTTGGCATCGGCCTTGGCGTCGGCCTTGGCGTCGGCCTTGGCACCGGGCTTCGGCGCGGCGAGCGGGTCGGCCGTCGGCGGCGCCGCCTCGCCCGGAAGGTCGAGGCTCAGCTCCTTCAGGGTGAGGGCGCCGAGCGCGGGGATCATGCGGCGCGCGTCGTCCGCGTCGTCCGGGGTGGCCGGGTCGGCGAGGCGGCGCAGGGTCGCCAGGGTCGGCGCCAGCGAGATCCCGGTGAGCGCCAGCCGCCCGAGCCGGGCCCGGGTCGGCCCCTGCGTGAAGGCGAGGCCGTCGAGGCTCAAGCCCGCCTCGGGGCCGGTCGCGTAGGTGAGGCGCTCCGCCTCGATCAGCAGGGCGCCGCCGGGCCCGGTCTCGCTGAGCGAGAGGCCGCGGGCCTCGAGCGCGCCGACCGAGACCGCCTCGATCAGGTCGGCGCCGGCGCCCGCGAGCTTCGCCCGCTCCGCCGCGGGCAGCGCGTCGGCCTCGGCCTCGAGGCGGCCGAGCCCCACCGCGAGGGCGTCCAGCGCGCCCCCGAACCCGCCCGGGATCTGGCGCCCGCCGAGGTCGCGCCCTTGGAGCTCGGCGATCCGCATCGTGGTGCCGCTCGGGTCGGTGTAGACCACGTCCGCCACCTGGATGCCCGCGTAGACGCGCTGGACCGCGCCCCGGCCGTCGCCGGGCACGCCGTAGAGGCGG
>NZ_LSIX01000642.1:0-4818 GCF_001556475.1 Methylobacterium sp. CCH5-D2
TCAGGATGAGGCGCGGCCTTCATGCAGGGCCGCAGCTCTATTCTGAAGCGCTCTCCCCTCTCCCGACCCGCTTCGCGGGCCACCCTCCCCCGCAGAGGGGGGAGGGGTAAGACGCGCGGGCCTACTCCACCCAACCCCGCAATTCCCGCCGCACCACGTGCTCGATGACCTCCATGCCGAGGTCGCCGTCGTTGAGGCAGGGGATGTAGGCGAACTTCTCGCCGCCGTTCTCCTCGAAATAGTGGCGGTTCTCGCCGTCGAGTTCCTCGAGGGTCTCCAGGCAATCGGCCGTGAAGCCCGGCGCCACGATCGCCATGCGCTTCACGCCGGACTTGGCGAGCGCCTGCACAGTCTCGTCGGTGTAGGGCTTCAGCCACTCCTCGTTGCCGAAGCGCGACTGGAAGGTGGTGCGCATCTTGTCCGGCCCGTAGCCGAGCGCCTCGCGGATCAGGCGGCCCGTCTTCACGCACTGGCAATGGTAGGGGTCGCCCTTGAGCAGGTAGCTCTTCGGGACGCCGTGGAACGAGGTGAGGATCACCTCCGGCTCGAAATCGAGCTTGGCGAGCCCCTCGCGGATCGAGCGGGCGACCGCGTCGATGTAGACCGGGTCGTCGTGGTAGGGCGGCGAGACCCGCACCGTCGGCTGCCAGCGCATCTGCATCAGGGCCTTGAAGGCCTGGTCGCAGGCGGTGGCCGAGGTCGCGGCGGCGTACTGGGGATAGAGCGGCACCAGGAGGATGCGGTCGCAGCCCTGGTCGAGCAGCGCCTGGATGCGCGAACTCACCTCCGGCTTGCCGTAGCGCATGGCCCAATCGACGACCACCGAATCGCCGAGCGCCGCCTGCAACCGATCGCGCTGGCCGCGGGTGATGGTCTTGAGCGGCCCCTCGTCCAGCGCGTTGTTCCAGACGCTGGCGTAGTCGCGCCCCTTCGGCCCCGGGCGCTTCGTGAGGATGACGAGGTTCAGGAGCGGCCACCAGATCAGCCGCGGCACCTCGATGACGCGCCGGTCGGAGAGGAACTCCTTCAGGTAGCGGCGCATCGGCCAGTAGGTCGTGCCCTCCGGCGTGCCGAGATTCATCAGGAGCACGCCGACCCGGCCCCAGCGGACGGGCGGATGCTCGGCGGGCAGCGTGCCGGCGCTGACGGGGGCCTGAGGCGCCAGGGGCTGGCGGGCCGCGAGCGTTGCGGGTTCGACGCGTTCGTTCATCACACAGGGCTTTCCGGTCCGCGGCGGCGCCCCGCCCGGCGCGCTTGCGGCTGCCGGGGGCGGATCTCGTGAGCGCGCCGCGATTGTCTCGACGGGCTTATCTATCTAGAGCACGAAGCGACTTTTCGAAGATCGACAGGACAGGGCGCGACATGCCGTCTCCCCGCTATTTCCTCAGGCACTTCGTACCGTTCACCGGCTACCCCTACACGGGCGCGCCGGCGGCGTGCAATCTGTGCGGCTGCGCGGAGTCCGTCGTGGTGGCCGAGAGCGACCGGCGCCTGAAGGTGCTGCGCTCGATTGCCTGCACGCAGTGCGGCCTGATCCGCACCGACCCGATGCCGACGCCGGACGAACTCGCCGCGTACTACGCCACCGCCTACCGGGCCGATTACCAGCTCGCCTTCGCGGGCGGCCCGCCGCCCCACCACGTCAAGCGCTCGGGCCGGGAGGCCGCCTTCCGGGCGGACCTGCTGGGGCCCAAGCTCGTGCCGGGCGCCCGGCTCCTCGATTTCGGCTCGGGCTCCGGCGAGTTCCTGGCCGCCGCCCGGGCCAAGGGCTGCGACGTGGTCGGCGTCGAGCCCGGCCGCGACTACGCCGCCTTCGCCCGCAAGACCTACGGGGTCGAGGTGCTGGACGATGCGGACGACGCGACCTTCGCACCCGGCAGCTTCGACGTGATCAGCACCCACCACGTGCTGGAGCACCTGCGCGACCCGGCCGAGGTGATGGAGCGCCTCGCCCGCTGGCTGAAGCCGGACGGGCGCCTCTACGCCGCGGTGCCCAACATGGCCGCCACCGGCAAGCCGCCGCACGAGCGCTTCCACTTCGCCCACGTGCACGGCTACGTGCGCGAGACCTTCGACCTGCTGGCCCGCCGCGCCGGGCTGGTGCCGGACGAGGCCTACTGGCGCGAGGACACCACGGTCGTCTACCGCAAGACCGACGCGCCGGTCGGGGCGCTGGCTGTCCCCGGCCTCGCGCAGCGGCTGGCCGCGGACCTGCGCCCGAAGGCGCCCGGGGCCTATCTCGCCTCCGGCGCCTGGATCTGGCCGATGGTCCGCCGCAACGCCAAGGCCGTGCGCGACACCTTCCGGTAGGGCGTCCTGTTTCGGCAGGGCGTCTTGTTCCGGTAGGGCGCCTTGCCGGCCGGGCGTCACGAGCGCGTCGGGTCCGCCGGATAGGCGAGGGGATATGCGCGAACCGAGCCGCCGCCAGACCTTCGGACTCGGGCTCGGGGCCGGCCTCGGCGCCCTGCCCACCGTCGCCGCCGAGGCGGGAGCCGACCGCCCGACCTTCACGCTCCTTCTCGTCAACGACATCTACCTGATGGGCGAGGTCGAGGGCCGCGGCGGCTTCGCGCGGCTCAACGCCGTGGTGAAGGCGGAGCGCGCGCGCGGCGTGCCCGTCCTCTACGCGCATGCCGGCGACACGCTCTCGCCCTCGCTGATGTCGGGCTTCGACCGGGGCGCGCACATTGTGGCGCTCCTGGCGCTCGCCCCGCCCGACGTGTTCGTGCCGGGTAACCACGAGTTCGATTTCGGGCCGGCCGTGTTCCAGGAGCGGATCCGCGGCGCCGCCTTCCGCACGCTCGCGGCGAACCTCCGGGACGGGGCGGGCGAGCCGCTGCCGGACGTCGCGGACCGCTTCGTCACCGATCTCGGCGGCGTGCGCGTCGGCGTCACCGGCATCGCGCTGAGGAGCACGCCCGAGAAGGCGCAGAGCGGCACGCTCCGCTTCGGCCCGGAGGCCGAGACGCTGGCCGAGCAGGCCCGCCTGCTGCGCGCGGAGGGCGCCGAGATCGTCGTCGCGGTGGTCCACACGGATCGCGCCACCGACATGGCGATGCTGGCCGCGGGCCACGCCGACATCATCCTGTCCGGCCACGACCACGACCTGTTCCTGCGCTACGACGGCCAGCGCGTGCTCGCCGAATCGAGCGTGGATGCGCATTTCGTCACCGCGATCGACATCCGCTGCACCCGCGAGGGGGAGGGGGCGGAGCGGCGCCTGCGCTGGCGCCCGAGCTTCCGCATCCACGACACGCGGGACGTCGCGCCCGATCCCGAGACGCTGGCGCTGGTGCGCCGCTACGAGGCCGACCTGTCGCGCGAGCTCGACGTTCCGGTCGGGCGGACCGCGCTGCCCCTCGACAGCCGGGTCGCCAGCGTGCGCGCCCGGGAGGCCGGCTTCGGCGACCTCGTGGCCGACGCGGTGCGGGCCTCGACGGGCGCCGAGGTCGGGCTGATGAACGGCGGCGGCATCCGCGGCAACCGGCTCTACCCGGCGGGCGCCGAGCTGACCCGCCGCGACATCCTGCAGGAACTGCCCTTCGGCAACACGGTGGTGCTCGTCGCGATCACGGGCGAGGCGCTGCTGGCGCTCCTCGAGAACGGGCTCGCCGATTACGGCCGGCCGGCGGGGCGCCTCGTGCAGGTCTCCGGCCTCGCGGTCCGGCTCGATCCGGAACGGGCGCCCGGCTCGCGCGTCCTCTCGGTCACGGTCGACGGAGCGCCGCTCGACCGGGCGCGGACCTACACGGTCGCGGCGAACAACTTCCTCTACGACGGCGGCAACGGCTACGGGGCCCTGCGCAGCGGGCGCACCCTGATCGGCGCCACCGACGGTAAGCTCGTGGCGAACGAAGTGATGACGTATCTGCGCCGCAACAGCCCCCTCGCGATCCGCGAGGGCGAGCGCCTGATGGTGGCGCGATGAGCCGCACGCCCGTCGCCGACGCGCTCGCGGCCTTCCGCGCCTCCGGCTCGCCCTGGACGGACCTGCCATTCTTCCGCGAGGGCGCGGCCGACACGGTCGCCGCGCGGGTCGATGCCCGCATCGCCGAGGGCGCGCGCGTGCTGCCGGAGCCGCGCGACATCTTCGCGGCGCTCGCGCTGACGCCCCCCGGAGCCGTCAAGGTGGTGATCCTCGGACAGGATCCCTACCCGAGGCCGGGCGACGCCCACGGGCTCGCCTTCTCGTATGTGGGCAAGGGCCGTCTTCCGGCCTCCCTGAAGGTGATCCTGGCGGAGGTCGATCCGGCAAAGCCCCGGTCCGGCGACCTGACGCCGTGGGCGCGGCAGGGCGTACTCCTCCTCAACGCCGCACTGACGGTCGAGGCCGGCAAGTCCGGAGCGCATCTGCGCTACGGCTGGGCCAGGCTCACCGACGAGGCGGTGGCGGCGGTCTCGGCCCGTCCGGAGCCGTCCGTGTTCCTGCTCTGGGGCGCCCAGGCCCGCGCCCGCGCCGCGCTGATCGACCGGGACCGGCACGCGGTCATCGAGAGTGGTCACCCCTCGCCGCTGAACCGGGCGCGGGACTTTCCGGGCTCCCGGCCCTTCCAGAAGGCGAACGCATGGCTGGAGGCGCGGGGGCTCCAGCCGATCGACTGGCGGCTGGGCTGAGGCCGAGACGGGCCTGTCGCCTCCGGACGACCACTTGGATCGCGCCTCCCCTCCGCTCCGTAGGAAAGCCGGGAGCCAAGTCGGGCTCAGGTGCCCTCTCCCATAGGGCAGGGCGATCGCATATGCCGAGCGAGTCCTGCCTCGGATCAGGCGCGGGTCCCCTCTCCCGTGCGGGAGAGGGACAGGGTGAGGGGCCCGGAGCGT
>NZ_LSIX01000643.1:0-267 GCF_001556475.1 Methylobacterium sp. CCH5-D2
GGACCCGCGACCTCGCCGAGACGCAGGACGCCCTGGTGCAGTCGCAGAAGATGGAAGCCATCGGCCAACTCACCGGCGGCGTGGCCCATGACTTCAACAACCTGCTTACCGTCATTCGCTCGTCGATGGACTTCCTCCGGCGCCCCGACCTTCCGGAGGAGCGGCGGCGCCGCTACATGGACGCTGTCTCGGACACCGTCGACCGGGCCGCACGGCTGACGGCGCAACTCCTCGCCTTCGCCCGGCGCCAGACGCTCAAGCCGGAGG
>NZ_LSIX01000644.1:0-601 GCF_001556475.1 Methylobacterium sp. CCH5-D2
TGCCGGCGCTGTCCCCGCCAGGAGTTCCCGGTAGATCCCGCAGACGGCCTCCGCCACCGCGGCCTCGGTGAAGCCACCGGAGAGGATGCGCGCGCGCGCCGCCTCGCCCAGGCCCGCGACGAGGTCCGGGTCGGCGGCGAGGCGCGCGAGCGCCCCGGCCAGCGCTTCGGGATCGTCGGGGGGCACGACGAGGCCCTCGATCCCGTCGCGCACGAGGTCGCGGCAGCCCGGCACGTCGGTGGTGACGAGCGCCCGCCCGCAGGCGGCCGCCTCGAGCAGCGTGCGCGGCAGGCCCTCGCCGCCCCGCGAGGGCAGGCAGGCGACGTGGTGGGCGCCGTAGACCCCCGCCACGTCGTGGCTCGCGCCGTGCCACGCCACGCCGTCCCGGCTCCAGCCGCGCAGGGTCTCCTCGGGGATCGCGCGCCGGTTGGAGGCGTCGGGCGCGCCGTAGAGCGAGAGCTCCACCGGGATGCCCCGCCCGCGCGCGAGCCGGACCGCCTCGACGGCGACGTCGACGCCCTTCGACCAGAGCATGCGGGCAGCGAGCGCCACGCGCAGCGGCGGCTGGGCGGGCAGCGGCGCGGGCGCGTAGGCGGCCGGA